>JBIOIE010000135.1:0-4882 GCA_044449605.1 Candidatus Limnocylindrales bacterium
CCATCGACGCCATCCGCACCTGCCCCAAGCCGGTCGTCGCCCGCCTCAACGGCATGACCGTGGGCGGCGGCAACGAGCTGAACCTGGCCTGCGACCTGGCCGTGGCCGCCGACGACGTCGTCCTCCGCCACGTCGGGCCGTCGCGGGGCAGCGTCCCCTCGGGCGGCGCCACGCAGTGGCTGCCTCTCCTCGTCGGCGACCGGCGGGCCCGGGAGGTCCTCCTCCTCAACCGGCCGGTGAGCGCCCAGCAGGCCCTCGAATGGGGCTGGATCAACCGCGTGGTGCCCCGGGCGGAGCTCGATGCCGCCGTGGACGACCTATGCACCGAGCTGCTGGCCAAGATGCCCGAGGTCGTGCGGGCCACCAAGACGCAGCTCGACTTCTGGCGCGACCTGTCCTGGGCGATGACCATCCGCCACGCCCGCGACTGGCTGACCCTGCACGCCGACTCCGCCGAGGTGCGCGAGGGGCTGGACAGCTTCCGCGAGAAACGACCAGCCGACTACGAGGCCCTGCGCCGGCGGGGCCAGACGGAGGAGCCCCGATGAGCGAGCAGGCGCCCCACCGCATCCGCGTCGAGTCGCCCGCGCCGGGTCCTCAGGGCCCGGTCGCGGGCGTGGCCCTCATCACCCTCGACCGGCCGGAGGTCCTCAACGCCCTTGATGCCGAGACGCTCCGCCAACTCGTCGAGGCCCTCGAGCGGCTCGACGAGGACGAGGCCTGCCGTTGCATCGTCATCACCGGCGCCGGGGAGCGGGCCTTCGCGGCCGGCGCGGACATCCGCGAGATGGCCGATGCGACCCCGGTCAGCCTGACCATCGCCAACACCTTCGCCCGCTGGGAGCGGGTGCGCCAGGTGCGCACCCCGATCATCGCCGCCGTCCGCGGCTACGCCCTGGGCGGCGGCTGCGAGCTGGCCATGACCTGCGACATGGTCGTGGCCGCCGACGATGCGGTCTTCGGCCAGCCCGAGATCAAGCTGGGGGTCATCCCCGGCGCGGGCGGCACCCAGCGCCTGACGCGGGCGCTGGGCAAGGCCAAGGCCATGGAGCTGATCCTGACCGGGCGGAACTTGCCCGCCAAGGAGGCCGAGGCGCACGGCCTGGTCTCCCGCCTGGTGGCCCGCGAGGAGACCCTGCCAGTGGCCATCGAGCTGGCCGCGACGATCGCCGCCCTGCCGCCTCTCGCGGTACGGGCCGCCAAGGAGGCCGTCAACCGGGCCTTCGAGTTGTCCCTCGAGGCGGGCCTTGAATTCGAGCGCCGCAACTTCTTCGTCCTCTTCGATTCCGAGGACCAGAAGGAGGGCATGCACGCCTTCGTCGAGAAGCGCCCGCCCGAGTGGAAGGGCCGCTGAGGGCTCCAGCGGGGAGTACCCTGAAGCCGGATCGGGGGCGAGCGAGGAGGTCACGTGGTCGAGGAGTCGCCGGGCGAAGGACCCGCCCCCGAAGCCACCGGCGACCCGTACCTCGAGCCTTCTGCTCCGTTCCCCGAGACCGGCGGCCAAGTCAGCGGGCACCGGCCCGCGTCCGTGTCGAGCAGGTCGATCACCGAGTCGCCCGAACACGACTGGGCCGCGGCCAGGAGCCTCGTCTTCCCGATCCTGCGGCCGCCCGGCACGGTCGGCGCCGACCCCGAGGTGAAGCTCGACGTCCTCCGTTCGCAGCGGGCCCAACACATCCTGCCCCTGGCCTCGCCCGGCCCGGCCGGGCTGGTCGTCTCGTTCGCACTGCAGGGCCCCGGCTTCCAGGTCCTCGTCAACGGCGAGCACCTCCTCTCCTGGGGCCTGGAGGCCGACGAGCTGGCCACTGCGGCGGGCATGAACCTGGCCGCCTGGTCGGCCGGGGCGGGCTGGACCGACGAGATCTCGGGCCGCCGGCGCATCCTCAGCTCGGACACGGGCGCCGGCCACGACGCCGCCCGGATCCTCCTCTCCGAGGTGCGTGAACACCTCGCCCGGGAGCTGACCGCCGAGGCCGAGCCAGGCACCCGCATCCTCGTCGGTGTCCCCGAGCGGCACCTGCTCCTGGCCGGCACCCTGGCCCCGGACGACGAGGAGTTCGCGGTCCTCTTCCACGAGTTCGTCGCCGAGCACGCCGAGGACGCCGACGAGCCGATCGACCGGCGCGTCCTCGAGCTGCGCGACGGCGACCTCGTCTGGTACGCGGGCTAGCCGGTTGAGCGTGCTGCGCGTCGAGGACGCGGACGGCGTCCGGACGCTGACCCTCGACCGGCCGGAGGCGCTCAATGCCCTCGACCGCGAGCTGAAGGAGGTCCTTCTGGCAGCCGTCAGGGGCGCCTCCCTCGACCCGAACGTGCGCGCCCTGGTGCTGACTGGGGCGGGCAGGGCCTTCTGCGCCGGGCAGGACCTGCGCGAGCGCGGCGAGCGCGCGCCGAGTCTGGCGGACGAGCTCCGGGAACGCTACATCCCGTTGATCCTGGCTCTCCGCCGCCTCGAGAAGCCGATCGTGGCCGCGGTCAATGGGGTCGCCGCCGGGGCGGGCTTCTCGCTGGCCCTGGCCTGCGACCTGCGCGTGATGGCCGAGGGTGCGACGTTCGTTGCCGCGTTCGCGCGCATCGGCCTGGTCCCCGACAGCGGCATGAGCTGGTTCCTGCCCCGGCTCGTCGGGCCGGCCCGCGCGGCCGAGATCGTCATGCTCTCCGACCCCATCGACGCGGCCCGGGCGGGGCAGCTGGGGCTGGCCGATCGGGTCGTGCCGGCGGGCGCGGCCGTGGCCGAGGCCCAGGCCCTCGCCGCCCGCCTGGCCGCCGGCGCGCCACGGAGCCTCGCGCTCACCCGTCGTGCCCTGGCCTATGGCCTCGAGCATGACTTGGAGGCCAGCCTCGAATTCGAGGCCCAGCTCCAGGACGCCGCCGGCCGCACCGCCGATCACGCCGAAGGCCTGCGCGCCTTCGCCGAGAAGCGGCCGCCGCGCTTCTCCGGGGAGTGAACGCCGGGGTACCCGGGACGTGATCGTGGGCATCGTCGGGGCGGGCACGATGGGCGCCGGTATCGCCCAGGTCTGCCTCGCCGCGGGCCACACGGTGCGCCTCTTCGACGCCTCGCCGGAGGCGGTGGCCCGCGGAACCCAGCGCATCGCCGACGGCCTCGACCGCCTGGTCGCCCGGAAGCGGCTGGCGGCGGACGCGCGCGACGCGGCGCTGGATCGGCTCAGCGCCTGGCCCGCGCTCGGCGACGTCGCCACCGGCGCCGATATCGTCATCGAGGCGGCCATCGAGGAGCTGGACGCCAAACGCGCGATCTTCGGGGTGCTGGACATGGCGGCGCCGCCCGGCGCGCTGCTGGCGACGAACACGTCGGCGCTGTCCGTCGGCGCCATCGCCGAGGCGTCCGGCCGGCCGGGCCGGGTGCTGGGGCTCCACTTCTTCAACCCGGCGCCCCTCATGGACCTCGTCGAGGTCGTGGCCGGCGCGCGCACCGACCCGGCGACGATGGCCGCGGCCGAGGCCTTCGTGGCCGGACTGGGCAAGCGTCCGGTGGCCTGCCACGACGCGCCGGGCTTCATCGTCAACCGCGTGAACCGGCCGTTCACGCTCGAGGCGCTGCGCATCGTCGAGGCCGGCGAGGCGGGCATCGCCGATGTCGACGCGGCGCTCGTCGAGGCGGGCTTCCGGATGGGCCCCTTCGCGCTGATGGACCTCACCGGCATCGACGTGAACCTCGCCGTGGCCCGCTCCCTGAACGAGGCGTTCGGCGGCGCGGAACGGTTCCGGCCCGTGGCGATCCAGGAGCGCCTCGTCGAGGCCGGCACCCTCGGCCGCAAGACCGGCCTCGGCTTCTACCGCTACGACACGGCCGGCGAGGCGGCCGGGCCGGCCCCCGAGTTCCTGCCCGGGACCGGCGGCGCGGCCGGGACGCCGGCCCTGGCGGCGGACGAGATCCGCACCCGCATCGAGCTGGCCGTCGTCAACGAGGCCTACCTGGCGGCCGCCGATGGTGTCGCCACTCCGCCGGACATCGACCTCGCCCTGCGCCTGGGGGCCAACCATCCCTACGGCCCCTTCGAGCGGGCCGCCGCGCTGGGACTGCGCCATGTCGTGAGCGAGTTGCGTCGCCTCGAGCGGCTCCATGGCGAGCGCTTCCGGGTCGCGCCGGCGCTCTGGCAGGTGGCCTCGATCTGAGCGTGGCCCGTCGGGCGCCGCCGATCCTCTGGCTCCTCGGCGCGCTCGTTCCGGTCGGGGTCGGCCTGGCCTGGCGCCTGCTGCCCTTCCCGCAGCCGGCCGGCCTCGCCGATTGCGCCTCGCTCTTCTCCGCGCCGGCCGTATGGCGGGTCGCCCAGGCGATGGCCGTGATCGGCGCGCTGGGCATCGTGGCCTGGTTGCTGGGTGCGGACCGGACCTCGCTCTCGCTGCGCTGGCCCTCGCGGCCCGTGACCGTCGCCGCCCTGGTCTTCGCGGCGATCGTCGCCCCGCTCGCCCTCTGGCTGGGGCCGATCCTGGCCGTGCCCTTCTTCGGCGAGGTCCGGCTCGAGACCGGCATGCTCGGCGCGATCGTGCCCGCGGTCGTGCTCGCGCTCGCCAACGGGCTCACGCAGGAGCTGACCTTCCGGGGCGCACTCCTGGGCTGGTCGGAGCGGGCCATCGGATCGACCGGCGCGCTGGTGTTCCAGGCGGTCGTCTTCGGCCTCGTCCACGTCGGGCCCGACTTCACCGGCAACCCCCTCCCGGTGCTTGCCGCCGTCGGGATCGGCGGGCTCATCGCCGGGGTGATCGTGCGGCGGACCGGCTCGCTGCTCCTGCCCATTGCCGTCCACGCCGCCTTCGACGTGCCCCTCTACTACGTCCAGGCCTGCCGCCTGACATAGTCCGCGGCGCCTCGCCTCTTCCGCGCGCTGTACGATCCCGCTCGATGGCCCGTCCCTTC
>JBIOIE010000136.1:0-4880 GCA_044449605.1 Candidatus Limnocylindrales bacterium
CCGCACTGGGCCCGGTCGCAACCCATGTTCGCGCCCTTGAGCCCGAGGCGGTAGACCATCGTCTCCCAGAGGCTCTCGCGCGCCTCGACGGCGAGCTGATAAGCGACCCCGTCGATGGTCAGAGCGACCTCGTGGATCGAGGTCGTAGCGGTCTCCTCCAGCTCCAGGGTCACCTGGGGGCCGCCCTCAGGCGCCGGGCTCGGGCGCGGGGTGCGTGTCGGTGCCGGGCGGCGGGACGTAGATCTCGAGGGCGCGGGCGACGGTATCGCCCCCGTTCGTGGTCCGGTGGGCAGCGCCGGCAGGGATGAAGATCACGTCGCCGGCCGAAAGCAGGTGCGACTCGCCGTCCACGAATGAGTTGATCGTGCCGCTCAGGACGACGTAGATGTTGTCCGAGCCCTCGTGGTAGTGGTAGGTGCCGAAGGCGGCCCCGACGTTGAACTCCTGGACCTGCACCGAGATGAGGCCGAGCCCTTCGCTGGCATCGACGATGAGGTGATTCACGCCCCGCTCATTGCTCATGATCTTCTTGGGCGATGACTCGATGCTCGTGCGCGTCGCTGGCAAGGGGATGTCCTCCTGACTATGAGCTGCGCAGGGCGATGACGATGTGGGCCACGCCGACCGCGAGCACCGAAACGAACAGAAGGCCGCCCACGAGCACGGGGGCGACGCCGGCCTGGAGCAGCAGCCAGGCCAGGGCCAGGGCCAGGATGGGGCCGACGAACAGCTCCCACGCGTCCCCGACCAGGAAGTCGTAGAGGAACAGGAAGAAGCGGCGGATGTAGCTCATCGTGCCGCCTCCTCAGGCCATCTCGGCCGGTACCCGGCGGCCACGCCGACCCTCGAGGACCTGCCGCGTCAGCCAGATGGCCGCCACGCCGAGGATCGCATAGCCGATGCCGATGGCGATGAGCGTGGCATCGCTGGCCGGCCATTCGACGCCGACGCCCTCGCCGGCCCAGAACGTGCCGAAGGTGATGAGCATGATCCCGACGGCGTACTTGAGCCCGTTCTCGGGGACGCGCGAGAGCGGCCGGTGGACGAAGATCCCGACCACCAGCACGAGTCCGCAGGCCAGCGCAGCGCCCACGCCGGCCGACAGGAGCCGGCCCGCCGAGCCGCTGCCGAAGGTGATGACGATGAACGCGACCTCGAGGCCCTCGAGGAGGACGCCCTTGAAGGCGACCGCGAACGAGACGCCGTCAAGGCCCGTGGCCGGCACGGGCGCTTCCTGCTTCAAGCGCCCCACTTCCTCCGCATAGATCCGCTCTTCGTCGTGCTTCTTGATCGCGCCCGCACCACGCAGGATGGCCTTGCAGGTCCACTGCAGCCCATAGATGAGGAGCAGGCTGCCGATCACGATGCGCAGCGCGCCGAGGGGGACGTAGAGCACGATCGCCGTGCCGAAGATGGCCACCACGACCGCCAGCACGGCCAGGCCGCTGAACGCCCCGTAGAGCGTCGAGCGCCACTGCCGCGTCACACCCACCGCCAGGACGATGGTGAGCGCCTCGACCGCCTCGACGATCGAGGCCAGGAAGGCCGGCACGGCGGCGAGAAGTAGCTCCATGTCGACCCTCACTGGGGATCCGCAGGCCCCTATGGCGAGCGGCTCCGGGCAGTATCCCGCATGACATCGGATTTGGCAACCACCGACCAGATTCGCAACGTTTGTTGTGGCGGCGCCTCGCCCGTGCTCAGCCGGGCACGAGCACCATGAGCCGCAGTTCGGTCATCTCCTCGATCGCCCAGCGCAGGCCCTCACGCCCCTGGCCCGAGTCCTTGACCCCGCCGAAGGGCATGTGGTCGATCCGATAGGACGGGATGTCGTTGACGATGACGCCGCCGACCTCGAGCCGCTCGAAGGCGGCCCAGGCGTGGGCCAGGTCGTTGGTGAAGACACCCGCCTGGAGCCCGAAGGCCGAGTCGTTGACCCGGTCCAGGGCGGCCTCGAAGTCGGTGAAGGTCGAGAGGACGACCAGCGGGGCGAAGGCCTCGTCGGTGCAGACCCGCACGTCGGGCGGGACGTCGGCCAGGACCGTGGGCGGGAAGTAGACGCCGTCGGGATGGCCCCCGGCCAGGATCCGGGCGCCGCGGGCGACGGCCTCATCGACCAGGGCGCCGGTGCGCGCGACCGCCTGGCGGTCGATCATGGGACCGATGTCGGTGGCCTCGTCGAGCGGGTCGCCCAGGCGCAGGGCGGCGACGGCCCTGAGGAAGCGCGCCAGGAACGCCTCGACGACGTCCTCGTGGACGATCAGGCGCTGGATGCTCACGCACAGCTGGCCGGCGAACTTGAAAGCGCCGGTCGTGCACCGGGCAGCCGCCCGGTCGAGGTCGGCCGTGCGATCGATGATCGCGCCCGCGTTGCCGCCCAGCTCCAGAAGGACCTTCTTCTTGCCGGCGCGGGCCTTCATCTGCCAGCCGACCGTGGGGCTGCCCGTGAAGGTGAGCAGCTTGAAGCGCTCGTCGGCGACCATCCGGTCGCCCAGCTCCCGGCTCATGGGCAGGATGCTGACCGATCCGGGCGGCGCCCCGGCGGCCTCGATGATGCGACCCAGCTCGAGCAGAGCCAAGGGGGCCTTGGAGGGCGGCTTGAGCACGATCGGAGCCCCTGCCGCCATGGCCGGGGCGAGCTTGTGGACGGACAGCCCGAGGGGCAGGTTGAAGGGGCTGATGGCGGCGACGGGGCCGATCGGGAAGCGTCGGGTGATGCCGACGCGGCCGGCCGAGCTCGGGATGAGGTCGAGCGGGATGAGCTCGCCGCCGATCCGCTCGGCCTCGGTCGCGGCGAGCCGGAAGGCCAGGGCCGTCCGGTCGACCTCGGTGTAGGCGTCCTTGATCGGCTTGGCCACCTCGAGGGCGATGAGCCGGGCGAGCACGTCGCGGCGCGCCGAGACGCCCTCGCTGACGGCCCGCAACACGGCGCTGCGCTCATAGGCCGCGGAGCGGCGGGTGACTTCGAAGGCCCGCACGGCGGCCTCGACGGCCTCCTCGTACTGCTCCGCGGTGGCCTGGTAGGTCGTGCCCGCCGGGCCGGCGTCGTTGGCCGGGTTGCGGACCACGAGCGGGTCCGGCGAAGTGGCCCATGTCCCGCCCACGAAGATCGGCCTTGGTTCGAGCTCGGTCGTGATCATCGGATGCCTCTCGGTTGCGAGGTCGCGATTCTAGCCTGTTCCGCCGCCGGTTGACATCGCCTGTTCCACGCACCTAGGCTTGCTGCAACCTGCATTCCCAAACAAGGAGTGGCCCGCGTGGAGTTCAGCCTGGCGGTCCAGAACAACGGGGTGGGTGCCTCGGCGGAGAGCATGGATGCCTCGGCCGAGGTCGCGACACGCTTCGGCTGGCGGACCGTCTGGCTGGCCGACCACCTCATCGTCTCGCGGGGGGGCGGCCCTCGCGCCGATGCCTGGTTCGCCCAGTACAACGTCCACGAGCACGAGTGGATCTTCGAGGCGCTCCTCTCGGCGATGTACCTCGGGGCGCGGCACGAGAAGGTCCGCATCGGCCTGGGGGTGGTCGTCCCGCCCATGCGCGACGCGCCCCAGCTGGCCAAGGAGCTGGCCACCCTCGACTCGCTGACCGGCGGCCGCCTGATCGTCGGCGTCGGGGTCGGCGACGAGGAGGACTACGGCGAGTACCAGAACCTCGGCAAGGCCGACCGCTTTCATGTGCGGGGCGCCTACCTCGACGAGACCATCGCGCTCTTCCGGCACCTCTGGTCGGGCCGCACCGACCCCTTCGAGGGGCGCTTCCACCAGCTCCACGACTTCATCTTCCAGCCGCCGCCGCCACAGGGCACCGATCTGCCCATCTGGTCGAGCGGTCGCAGCGCCCGCGCCCTGGCCCGCATCGGCGTGAACACCGACGGCTACCTCGGAGCGCGCTGGGCGCCGGCCCAGTTCCACGAACAGTGGCCGGCGGTCCTCGAGCGCGCGCGCCGGAACGGCCGGCCGCGGCCGTACCTGGCGATGCGGGTCCGCATCCGCACGGACGAGGCGCCCGACGAGATCTTCAGCCTCTGCGGGCCAGCGGCCTCGATGGTCGCCGGCCTCCTCGACTACGAGGCAGCCGGGGCCGACGAGCTGGTGGTCGTCCTTGACGCCGTGCGGGCCGACGACATCGTGCGCGACGCCGGACGCTTCCAGGCCGAGGTGGTCGAGCCGTACCTCGAGGCGTCGGCCAAGCGCCGGGCCGCCACGCCGGGAGCCCCGGCTGCGGCGCGGGCGCACGGGTAGGCGAGCCGGAGATGGAGTTCGGGCTGGCACTCCAGAACCACGGCGAGGGGACCTCGCGGCTGGGCATCGAGGCCTCGGCCGCGTCCGCCGAGGGCTACGGTTGGCGATCCCTCTGGGCGGTCGACCACCTCGTCGTGGCCCAAAGCGAGGCGGCCGACTATGGCTGGACCCTGGACCCCCTCCTCTCGTTGGCCTACCTCGCGGCGAACCATCCCCGGCTGCGGCTGGCGACCGGCGTCCTGGTCCCGCCGATGCGTGACGCGGTGCAGCTGGCAAAGGAGCTCGCGACGCTCGACGAGCTGAGTGGCGGGCGCCTGACGGTCGGCGTCGGCGTCGGCGACGAGGAGGACCTGGGCGAGTACG
The DNA here is from genome assembly GCA_044449605.1 of Candidatus Limnocylindrales bacterium. GTDB lineage: Bacteria > Chloroflexota > Limnocylindria > Limnocylindrales > CSP1-4 > CSP1-4. The sequence continues at coordinate 4,605 of JBIOIE010000136.1, forward strand.
TGAACCTCGGCAAGGAGGCGCGCTTTCGGCAGCGGGGCGCCTACCTGGACGAGTCGATCGCCCTCTGGCGGCACCTCTGGGCCGGCCGGCGCGACCCCTTCCTGGGCCGCTTCCACCGGCTCACCGACTTCACCTTCGCGCCTCTGCCCGTCCAGGGCGCCGACCTGCCGATCCTCTCCGGCGGGCGCTCAGAGCGGGCGCTGGCCCGCGTGGGCCGCCTGACCGACGGGTACTACTCGAGCCGCTGGGGGCCGGACGAGCTGGTCACGCGCTGGC
>JBIOIE010000137.1:0-4862 GCA_044449605.1 Candidatus Limnocylindrales bacterium
CTCGTCGATCTGCCCAACATGGGCGCGGCGTTCCATGATGTCGAGCTGGGCGCCCGGCTCGCCGACGGGCTCGCCCTGCCGGTCGCCGTCGATCGCGACACGCGGGTCGCCCTCGTCGCCGAGACCGCCTTCGGAGCCGCCATCGGGGTCCGCGACGTCGTCTACCTGACCGTCTCGACCGGCGTCGGCGGAGCCGTCCTCAGCGATGGCCAGCCGCTCATCGGCCCGGACGGCACGGCCGGCGAACTCGGCCACCTGTGCGTCGAGTTGGACGGTCCGCCCTGTGGCTGCGGAGCGCGCGGGCACCTCGAGGCCCTCGCCTCCGGCACGGCGATCGCCCGCCTGGCCCGCGAATCCGGGGCCTTCGATGCCGGCGTCAGCGCACGGGACGTGGCCGCGGCGGAAGCGGCCGGCGACGCGGTAGCGGCCGCGATCATGGGCCGTGCCCGGCGGGCCTTCGCCGCCGCCTGCGTCAGCATCGTCGACATCTTCGATCCCGAGCTCGTCGTCGTCGGCGGCGCCGTCGCCCGCAACCAGGGCGATCGCTGGCTCGACCCGGCCCGCGAACAGGTCAAGCTCCATGCCTTCCGCTCCCCGGGCCGCCGGGTGCGGATCGTCCCCGCCCGCCTCGGGGCCGACGTCGGCCTCATCGGCGCTCAACCACTCGTCGGCGCCCGGGCTTCGGCCGGGACGCTCATCCACCCGTCCACCAAGCCGGTCAGGATCGCCCTCGCGGCCGTCGCAGGCGCCTGACCGAACAACCGCTGCGCCCCAGGAGGGATCCAGAGAGATGGTCACCCGTGTCGGCATCAACGGCTTCGGCCGCATCGGCCGCCAAACGCTCAAGGCGCTCATCGAGCGCACGCCGGACGTCGAGGTCGTCGCCGTCAACGACCTCATCGACACGGCCATGAACGCCCTGCTCTTCAAGCACGACTCGACCTACGGCGCCTATCCGGGCACGGTCACCCACACCGCCGACGCCATCGTGGTCGATGGCCGCGAGATCAAGGTGCTCCAGCTCAAGGACCCGGCGCAGCTGCCCTGGCGCGACCTGGGCGTGGACGTCGTGGTCGAGTCGACCGGCATCTTCACCGACGCGGACAAGGCCCGGGTGCACCTCGCCGCGGGCGCCCGCAAGGTCATCATCAGCGCCCCGGCCAAGAACGAGGACGTGACCATCGTCCTGGGCGTCAACGAAGGGGTCTACGACCCGGCCCGCCACCACATCATCAGCAACGCCAGCTGCACGACCAACTGCCTGGCCCCGACGGCCAAGGTCGTCCATGACGGCTGGACCATCAAGCGCGGCCTGATGAACACGATCCACTCCTACACCAACGACCAGCGCATCCTCGACGTGGCCCACAAGGACCCGCGCCGGGCGCGCTCGGCCGGCCAGAACATCATCCCCACCACGACCGGGGCGGCCAAGGCGCTGGCCCTCGTCATCCCCGACCTCAAGGGCAAGTTCGACGGCTTCAGCCTGCGCGTGCCGACCCCGACGGTCAGCGTCGTCGACTTCACCGCGGAGCTGGCCCGGCCGGCCTCCGTCGAGGAACTCAACGCGGCCTTCCGGACCGCAGCGGCCGGGCCGATGGCGGGCATCCGTGGCGTCAGCGACGAGCCCCTCGTCTCGAGCGACTTCCGGGGCGACAGCCGCTCGGCGATCGTCGACGCGGCCAGCACGATGTCGCTGGGCGGCGACTTCGTGAAGGTCATCGCCTGGTACGACAACGAGTGGGGTTACAGCTGTCGCGTGGCGGACCTCGTCGGTTACGTCGCCGCGCGCCTGTAGACCGGGGGGGCTCCGACCATGGACAAGCTCACCGTTCGTGACTTCGACCCGGCCGGCAAGCGGGTCTTCGTCCGCGTCGACTTCAACGTGCCCATCTCGGACGGCAAGGTCGTCGACGACTCGCGTATCCGCGCCGCGCTGCCGACGATCCGCTACCTCCTCGAGCGGGGCGCCATCGTCATCCTGGCCAGCCATCTGGGCCGGCCGGGCGGCAAGGTCAGCGACACCTTCCGGCTGCGGCCGGTCGGCCTGCGCCTCTCCGAGCTGCTCGGCCTCTCCGTGCGGGTGACCGGCGATGCCCTGGGAGTCGGCACGATCGACGCCCTGGCCCGTCTCAAGCCCGGCCAGGCGATCCTCCTCGAGAACCTGCGCTTCCACGCCCAGGAGGAGGCCAACGACCCCGCCTTCGCCAAGAAGCTGGCCAGCTACGCCGACGTCTATGTGAACGACGCCTTCGGCACGGCCCACCGGGCCCATGCCTCGACGGTCGGCATCACGAAGTTCCTGCCCGCCTACGCCGGGCTGCTCATGGAGCGCGAGATCGCCATGCTCTCGGGTCTCCTCGAGTCGCCCGCCCATCCCTTCGCCGCCGTCATCGGCGGGGCCAAGGTGTCGGACAAGCTCAAGGTGCTCGAGCACCTCATGGGCATCGTCGACACCTTCGTCATCGGCGGGGGCATGGCCAACACGTTCCTCGTGGCCAAGGGCTGGACGGTCGGCAAGAGCCTGCTCGAGCGCGACCGGGTCGAGGACGCCGCACGCATCCTCGCCCTGGCCGAGGCCAAGGGCGTGAAGTTCGTCCTGCCCATCGACGTCGTGGTGGCCAAGGAGGTCACCCGCGGCGCCGACCACAAGCTGGTGCCCGCCAACAAGATCCCCAACTCGTGGTCCGTGGTCGACGCCGGGCCGGCCAGCATGACCGCCTTCCTCGAGGCCCTGGCCGATGCCAAGACCGTCTTCTGGAACGGCCCGTTGGGCGTCTTCGAGGTGCCCACCTTCGGAGCCGGCACGCGGGCGATGGCGCGCTTCCTGGCCGAACGCGCCGACGCCGGGGTGACCGTCGTCGTCGGGGGTGGCGACTCCGTCGCCGCGCTCGAAGGCCTGAAGCTGACCGCCAAGATGACCCACATCTCGACGGGGGGTGGAGCGTCCCTGGAATTCCTCGAGGGCATCGAGCTGCCCGGCATCGCCGCGCTGCTCGACCGCCCGCTCGAGCTGCCGGAAGGGGACGCGAAGTGACCGCCACCGAGATCGCCCGTATCGACGCCCGCGAGATCCTCGATTCGCGGGGCAATCCGACCATCGAGGTCGACGTCCTCCTCATCGGGGGTGCCCGCGGACGGGCAGCCGTGCCTTCGGGCGCCTCGACCGGTGCCCATGAAGCCGTCGAGCTGCGTGACGGCGATCGTCGCCGCTACGGCGGCAAGGGCGTGCTGAAGGCCGTGGGCAACGTGCTCGGGCCGATCGGCCTCGCCCTGATCGGCGCCGATGCGGCCGACCAGGCGGCCATCGACCGGACGCTCATCGAGCTGGACGGGACGCCCGACAAGGGCCGCCTGGGCGCCAACGCCATCGTCGGCGTCTCGCTCGCCTGCGCGCACGCGGCCGCCGCGGCCGCGGGCCTGCCCCTCTACCGCTATCTCGGCGGGGAGGGCGCCACGACCCTGCCCGTGCCCCAGTTCAACATCCTCAACGGCGGCCGCCATGCTGCCGACTCCACGGACTTCCAGGAGTTCATGGTCACGCCCATCGGCGTGGCCTCGTTCCCTGAGGCGCTGCGGGCGGGATCCGAGGTCTTCCAGGCCCTGCGCGGGGTGCTCCACGACGCCGGCTTCGCCACGGGCCAGGGCGACGAGGGCGGCTTCGCCCCGTCCCTGGCGTCCAACGAGGCGGCACTCGAGACGATCCTGACGGCCATCGAGCGGGCCGGCTACCGGCCCGGCGTCGATGTCGCCATCGCCCTCGATCCGGCGGCCAGCGAGCTGATCGACCGCGACGCTCCGGCCGATGCCGACGGCGAGCTGGTCTACCGGCTGGCCAAGGAAGGGCGCAACTTGCGCACGTCGGAGATGGTCGACTTCTGGGCCGATTGGATCGCCCGCTACCCGATCGTCTCCCTCGAAGACGGCCTGGCCGAGGACGACTGGCTGGGCTGGCGCCTGCTGACCGAGCGTCTCGGCTCCCGCTGCCAGCTCGTCGGTGACGACATCTTCGTGACCAACGCCGAGCGGCTCGCCCGGGGCATCGAGGAGGGTTCCGCCAACGCCGTGCTGATCAAGCTCAACCAGGTCGGCACGGTCACGGAGACGATGGCGGCCATCAGGATGGCCCAGGCGGTCGGCTGGGGCACGGTCATCAGCCATCGCTCGGGCGAGACCGAGGACACCTCGATCGCCGATCTGGCGGTCGGCTCGGGCGCCGGCCAGCTCAAGAGCGGCGCACCGTCGCGCTCAGAGCGGGTGGCCAAGTACAACCGCCTCCTGCGCATCGGTGCCGAGCTGGGTGGTGCGGCCGTGTACCCCGGCGCCTCCGCGCTGGCTCGGTCGCGGGGGTGACCCGCTTCCTCGATCGGGGGGCGATCTTCGCGGGCTGGGTGGGGCTGGGCATGGCCGTGGTCCTCGCCAAGGGCTTCGAGCTGATCGTGGCCGTCCAGTCGCTCGTCTTCCTGGCCGCGCTGCCCGCCGGGCTGCTCATCGGCTCGTACGCCAACACGCGCTCCGAGCGCCGCCGACCGTGGGGCCGGGTGCTGGCCAACGCGGCCTGGGCCGGCCTCGTCACGGCGCTGTCGCTGGCGCTGCTGTACGCCGGCATCCGGCTCCTGTTCGTGTATGCCGACTCGGGCTACCGGGACGCTGGCCAGGGCGGCCCGATGGCCTGCGTCACCGGCCCGGCCTGCACGTACCAGCGCTACCTGGAGAGCGGACGCGGCCCCGAGTTGGAGGCGGCCGGCGTGCACGACGCGGCCGACTTCGAGCGCTTCGTGCTCCAGGGCCAGCTCAACGGCGGGCTGACGATCGTCAGCCTGACCTTCGCGGGCGCCCTGCTGGGCGGCGCGCTCTACGCC
>JBIOIE010000138.1:0-4807 GCA_044449605.1 Candidatus Limnocylindrales bacterium
CGAGGCGCTGGCTGTGCAGGTCGAGCTTGCCGGCACCCTCACGGCCGGGGAAACGGTCACGGACTGGCGCCGCACCTGGGGCCGGCCAGCGAACCTCGACGTCGCCGTCGAAGCGGACGTGGTCACGTTCCTGGCCCGCTTCGTCGAACGCGTCGGCGACCTGGCCGCGCCCGCTGCGGGGGCCGCAACCACCTAGCCGCCCGGCCGCCGAACGTGGCACCCTAGACGCGGCGTCTCAGGCAGGGAGAGCGGAGGAGCGGGATGTTGGTATTCGACTGGCTGCACCTGTGCGTCAGCGGGGAGACGACGCCCTGCGTCTCGTACGAGCAGGTGTGGTGGATCGGCATCAGCGCCGTCTTCCTCCTGGCTGCCATCCTCCTCGCCCGGCGGGCGCGCGACTTCTCGACCGCCACCCTCTCGCTGATGCCTGCAGCGATCGCCATCAACATCGCCATCGGCGCGCTGGTGGCGGCGGTGCGCCTGCCCATCTATCTCGATTCGATCGGCACGGTCCTCGTGGGCCTGCTGGCCGGACCGTGGGCCGGGGCGATGACTGGCATCCTGGCCAACTTCATCTGGGCCTTCCTGCCCATCCCCGGCGGGTCAGGTCCGATCATCGCCGCTTATGCGCCGGTGGCCGGCGTCATCGGCCTGATGGCCGGCCTGTGGGCCCGTTCGGGCATCCTCCGCCTGCGCGCAGTCGACGAGCGGACGACGCGCAGCGTGGCCATCGCGACGTTCGCCTGGGCCTGGCTGGTGGCGGGCGGGATCCTGCGCCTGCTGTTCGCGCCCGGCGGCTACTTCTCGATCGTCGACGGGAGCGATCCGACGCTCCTCGGCGGGGCCAACCTCAGCAACCTCACCCTGGCCGATCCGGCCGGCTTGTGGCTGACCTGGGGGGTCGGCGCCCTCATCGGGCTGATCATCGGCTATGTCATCTACCGGCGCCGGCTGGTCAGCCTGCTCCCCATCTGGTTGGCGGGAGGCATCACCGGGTTCGTGGCGGCGTCGATGTCGGCGCCCATCACGGCCTTCCTGTTCGGGGGCGTGACAGGCTCGGGCACGGACGCGCTGGTCGCCCTCTTCCGGTCGGCCGGCCTGAGCATCTTCCAGGCCTCGTTCGCGCAGGGGCTGACCAGCGACCCGCTCGACAAGACCATCAGCTACACCATCGTCTTCGTCATCCTGGCGGCCCTGCCGGTGACCGTGAAGACACTCTTCCCGCGCGGAGATCGGGTCATCGCCCCGAGCGCCTGAACCGCCGCTGATGGAGACTGCGGCGGGCTACTTCCGGCCCGGGGCGAGCTGGCTCCATCGGCGCCACCCGACCACCAAGCTGCTGGCCCTCGCCTGGCTCATCGTCGGCGCCTTCGTCCTCCCGCCGGGCCCGTCGGCCGCCATCGTGGCCGTGGTCATGGCCGGCGCGGCGAGCGTGGGCTTGCTGGGGCCGTTGCTGCGGGCGAGCCGGGTCGGCCTCGTCCTACTGGCCTCGATCCTCGTCGTCAACGGCTTCTTCTATCCCGGTGCCCACGACGTCCTCCTTGGCCTGGGCCCATTCGCCCTGACGCGGGAAGGGCTCGAAGCCGGGGTGGTCTTCGCCGTGCGCATCCTCGTCGCCCTGGAGGGCTCGCTCCTCTTCCTCTTCACCACGCTCGCGGACGACCTGCTCGAGGCGCTCGTCGAGCGCGGCGTCAACCCCCGCCTGGCCTGGGTGATGCTGGCCGCGATGCAGCTCGTGCCCCGCCTTCAGGCCCGCGCCCGAGCCATCCTCGACGCACAGCAGGCCCGCGGCCTGGAGGTCTCGGGGTCCCTGCGGCGCCGAGCCGGGGCGGTCCTGCCCCTCGTCGGGCCGCTCCTCCTGAGCACCCTCATCGACGTCCGGGAACGGACCTTCGCCCTCGAGGCGCGCGGGTTCGCGAGCGGCCTCCCGCGCACGGCCTACCGCGTCGTGGCCGACACGCGCGGGGACCGCCTCCTCCGCTGGCTGCTCCTGGCCACCCTGGCGGGGCTGCTGTTCTACGGGCTGGCCCGCGCCGCTGGCGCCGCCTGATGGCCGGTCACGTGCCCGCAGCCGGTGAGATGCCGACGTCGAGTGGCGCGAGGCTGGAGTCGCGCGGCCTCAGCGTGCGGTACCTGACTCGGGCCAGCCGCGCCCTGGACGGGATCGACCTCGCCATCGCCCCCGGCGAGACGCTCGGGGTGACCGGCCGGAACGGCGCCGGCAAGTCGACCCTGGCCCTGGCCTCGGCGGGCTTCATCCCCCGGGTCGTGCGCGCCGAGACCGGCGGGCAGGTCCTCGTCGAGGGGGTTTCCGTCGCCGGTACGACGCGGGCCGACCTCGTCCGCCGCGTCGGGATCGTCTTCTCGACGCCGGCCAACCAGCTCTCGGCCGCACGCCAGACCGTGCGCGAGGAGCTGGCCTTCGGCCTCGAGAACCTCGGAGTCGCACGCGCCGAGATCGACGCGCGCATCGAGCGGGCCCTGGCTGAACTGGGCATCGCGGCCCTCGCCGAGCGGATGCCGACGGCACTCTCCGGTGGGGAGCAGCAGCGGGTCGCCATCGCCAGTGTCCTGGTCATGGGCGCTTCGAGCCTCGTCCTCGACGAGCCGGCCGCGCAGCTCGACCCGGCCGGCACCGAAGCTGTCGCGGCGCTCCTCGCCGACCGGGCGCGCGCCGGGACCGCGGTGCTGGTGACCGAACACAGCCCGACCATCCTGGGGCGCACGGCGCGCTGCCTCGTGCTGGCCGGCGGGCGCGCCGTGACGACCGGGCGGCCGGGCGACGTGCTGAGCCGGGCGACGGCCGAGGCCCTCGGCGGCGACGGGCCGGCGCTGCTCAGGGTGGCCGAGGCGCTCGGGCTCGACGGCGGACTGGGCTTCGATGCGGGGGCCCTGGCCGGGGCGATCACGGGCCGGGCGCCCAGGATGGACGTGCTCCCGGGGCCGACCCCAGCGGCGCCCGCGGTCCGCTGGTCGCGCGTGCGCGACGTGAGCCCCGTTGGCCTCCGGGTCGAAGGTCTGAGCCATCGCTTCGGCGAGTTGGAGGCCCTGCGCGGCGTCAGCCTCGACATCGAGCCCGGCGAGGCGATCGCCATCATCGGCCAGAACGGCTCGGGCAAGACGACCCTGGCCAAGCACCTCCTCGGGCTGCTGAAGCCCTCGGCTGGGCGGGTCCTGCTCGGCGGTCAGGACATCGCCGGCCAGTCGATCGCCACGCTGGCCCGCCAGATCGGCTTCGTCTTCCAGGACCCCGACGATCAGCTCTTCGGCCGCACCGTCGGCCGCGAGGTGGCCTTCGGCCCGGCCAACCTGGGCCTGGCCGCTCCAGTGCGCGCGGCGCTCGTCGAGCAAGCCCTGGCGGTGGTCGGCCTGGCCGGCGAAGTGGCCACGAACCCTTACGACCTCGATCTCGCCGCCCGCAAGCTCGTGGCCCTCGCCAGCATCTGCGCGATGGATCCGGCCGTCCTCGTCCTCGACGAGCCGACGACCGGCCAGGACCGGCCCGGGGTGGCGCGCGTGGGCGCGGTCGTGGACGCGTTCGAGGCCGCGGGCCGCACGGTCGTCGCCATCACCCACGACATGGAGTTCGCCGCCCGCCACTTCCGGCGAGTGGTGGTCATGCGGGCCGGCGAGATCGTGGCCGATGACCCGCCGAGCGTGGTCTTCGGGGACGCGAACGCCGCCCTGCTCGCCTCGACCGGCCTGCGGCCTCCGCCGCTCGCCGAGCTGGGCGCGCTGCTCGGACTCCCGGGTACGCCGCTCAGCGTGGAGGCGCTGCTTGCGGAGATCAGAGGACGATGATGCCGCCCGCTCCCGGATCCCTGCCCGCCTCGAAGGCCATCGACAGGGCGCGGGTATCGAGCGGGAATCCGTCCCGCAACGCCTCTCGGGCGAGCGCCAGGGCCGCGCGGTTGTGCCGCGTGTCGGCGAGGAGCAGGACGACATGCTCCACCTCGCTGTCGCGCGCTTTCAGGGCGGCGCGCCGGGCCGTCGCCTGAGCGTCTCGGAGTCGCGATTCGGCCTCGACGCCTGCCCGCCAGCCATCGCCGCGGATGAGCGCGTCCCAGGCACGCTGGTCGCCGGGGATGGGGATCGGCACCTCGAGGCGCCACGCCAAGGAGGGATGGAGTCGGCGCCGAAGCCGTTCCAGCAGCGCGACCTGGGCAGCGTCGCGCAGCGGGACTCCTCCGGGGTAGAGGCGCGTCGACAGATCGAGGCCCAGCACCGCAGCCAGCCGAGCCACGTCCACCACCGACACCGATTCCTGTTCGGCACGCTCGAGCCGTCCGACCTTGGCGCGCGACATCCGGACAGCCTCGCCGATGTCGGCCTGGCTCAAACCCGCCCCGGTCCGCGCCTCGCGCAACTCGGCACAGACGTCGCCCAGCAGCCGTCGCCCGAGCCGGGTGCCGCGGTCCACGGGTCGCTCTCGTGTCGCCACGCATCGATCATGGCGACGGGGGCTTCACGATGGCTTGGCCGGATCCTGCTCACCTGGTGAGCCAACCAGCGAACGACGCCCTTCCAGCCAGGGCGCGACTGCAGCTCTTCCGCTCGCTGGAGCGCCACGTGAGCAGGACAGCGGAGGAACCGATCGCCGGCGGGTCGGCCAGGGGATCACGGGCGCGTCCTTCGTCCGTTTGCTCGCCACGTGAGCGGCGCGAGGAAGGCCCAGCCTGCTACCGTCCGAAACATGAGCGAAACCTTCGACCTGCTCATCGAGGGCGGCACGGTCGTCGACGGTAGCGGCGCGCCGGGGTTCGCCGCGGCGGTGGGAGTGACCGGCGACCGGCTGCGCATCCTGCGC
>JBIOIE010000139.1:0-4793 GCA_044449605.1 Candidatus Limnocylindrales bacterium
GCCCGGCGGAAGAGCGAGGCCTTGACCTCGACGCTCGTGAGCGGGAAGTCGTCGAAGCTGGGCACCCAGCGCGGGTTGGCATTCCAGCCGCGCATGCACAGGTCGCCGAGGAAGGCGACCGTCCCGTTCGGGCCGCGGACCAGGACGGCCTGGTGGCCGCCGCTGTGTCCGCCGGTGCGCAGGACCTCGACGCCGGGGAGGAGTTCCTCCTGGCCGTCGGCGGCACCGCTGAGCCCGTCGGCCGCGACGAGGCGCAGCTCGGCCTGCTCGTAGGAGGCCGTCAGGCGAGGGTTGTCGCCCAGGGCGAACGACCACTCGACGCGCTGGGCCACGAGGCGCGCTCGTGGGAAGGCCGGCGAGCCATCCGCCGTCAGGAAGCCGCCGGCGTGGTCCCAGTGGAGGTGGCTCACCGCCACCGCGTCGACGGTCCCGGGATCGAAGCCCGCCTCGCGCAGGGCCGGCAGGATGGCCGGCCCATGGACCCCGCGTTGCTCGGTGCGGCGAGCGTCGAGGCGCTCCCCGACCCCCGTCTCGACCAGGACGCGGCCGTCGGGCGTCTCGATGAGCAGGCAGTTGAGGGCCTGGGTGAGGGTCGCGTCGGGGTTCAGCTCGTCGGCGACGAGCCGCTCCCAGAGCGTCCGGGGCACGGGCCCGAAGACGGTGCCAGCGTCCGACGTGAAGGTCCCGGCCTGGATGAGGGCGACCCGTCGTCCAGCGCCCAGGTCGGTGCGCCAGTCGACGCGTTCGTTGATGGCCACCGCGATGCCTTCGTCAGCCCTTCCTGGGGCCGCCCTTGACCGTGCGCCGCTCGAGCTCGAATTCGCGGTAGAAGGCGGAAGCGGTCGGCGTCGACTGGCCCTGGTACTTGGAACCCAGGTCCTTCGAGCCGTAGGGCCGCTCTACCGGGCTGGACATGGCGAAGAAGCTGATCTGGCCGATCTTCATGCCGAAGTAGAGGGCGATGGGCAGGTTGGCCACGTTCGACAGCTCGAGGGTCAGGTTGCCCTTCCAGCCGGGGTCGACGTAGCCGGCGGTCGAGTGGATGAGCAGGCCAAGGCGGCCAAGACTCGATTTCCCCTCCAGGCGCGAGACCAGGTCGTCGGGCAGCTCCACCCACTCCAGCGTCTGGCCGAGCACGAACTCGCCGGGATGGAGGATGAAGGGCTCGTCGTCGCCGACCGCCACCAGCTCCGTCAGGTCGGGTTGGGCGGCCCGTACGTCGATAAACGGGTAGCGGTTGTTGCGGAAGACCCGGAACTCGCGATCGAGGTGCAGGTCGACCGAGGACGGCTGCAGGCAGCTCGGGTCATAGGGGTCAAGGCGGATGCGGCCGGCCTCGAGGGCGGCGCGGATGTCGCGGTCGGAGAGGACGGACACGGCGGCGCCCCCGTCAGCCGCGCCGGGCGCTGGTGGGCACGATGCGGGCCTCGGCGTCGTCCGGCGAGGCCCGCTCGGCCAGCAGGGTGTCCACCTCGCGCTTGAGCTGCTCGATGTCCTCGAAGCTCTGGTAGACGCTGGCGAAACGGATGTAGGCGATCTGGTCGAGCGCCCGCAGCCGCTCCATGGCCATCTCCCCGATCCGGCTCGAGGGCACTTCCGACAGGCCCGAGGCCCGCAGGGCCGCCTCGATGGCGTCGGCGGCCATGTCGGCCGCGCCGGGCGGCAAGGGCCGGCGGGTCAGGGCCTTGGCCAGGCCGGCGGCGAGCTTATCGCGGTCGAACTCGACCCGGCTCCCGTCGCGCTTGACGACGGTCAGGCGGGCGGCCTCGACGCGCTCGAAGGTCGTGAAGCGGGCCTCGCAGACGGCGCACTCACGACGCCGGCGGATGGTCGAGCCGTCGTCCTGGTCGCGCGAGTCGATGACGCGGGTCTCGTCCGCACCACACGTCGGGCAGCGCACGCTCGGGCCCTCTGCTTCTTGGGTAGCCACCACAAGAACTTGTGGTCGCGCACCAAGGCTACCACTACATGCGGGGCGCTCGCCAGCCACTGGCCGACCGGTCGGCCAGCTCCGAGACCGCCGCCACGTGGTCGCCGAACGCGTCCCGGGCGTGGCGCAAGGCGAGGTAGCCGCGCTTGGCGGCCGTCTGCGACTCCATCTCCCGCTGCCGCCGGTCCCCGCCCACCGCGAGGTCGACGCCGAAGTCGATCATCTCGAGGCCACGGGCCATGCGGTCGAGGTCCTCGGCCAGCGCAGCATGGAGATCCCGGAACGCCGGGGGCGCCTTCCAGCCCTCGATCGCCTCCCGCGCCGAGGCGACCTCGCCGTGCACCACGGCCAGCTCACCGCGCAGCGCGGACACGTCGAGCTGCCGCCGCCTCACGGCTTCCATGCGCCCGATGAACTGGTCGACGATGGATCCCACGCGGCTCGACAGTGCCGTCGACTCGCGCTCGAAGGCGGCAGCCGCCCGCACCCCGGCCAGGGCGCGGCTGGCGCGTTGGACGAAGACGACCAGCACGAAGACGATGAGCGTGAGCAGGATCAGCGGGAGCAGGGCTTCGAGGCTCATCGTCGATCGCTCGGGCGGCGTTCCCGCCGCGGTTCAGCTGCGCCGCGCACGGACCGCGGCCGCCAGGCGGGGCACGATCTCGAAGAGGTCGCCGACGACGATGAGATCCGCGAACTCGGCGATGGGGGCGTCCGCGTCGCGGTTGATGGCCACGATCGTACCCGAGGTCTGCATGCCGACCTTGTGCTGGATCGCCCCGCTGATGCCGGCGGCCACGTAGAGCGCGGGCTTGACGATCTTGCCCGTCTGGCCGATCTGCTGGCTGTACGGGAGCCAGCCGGCGTCGACGGCCGCGCGTGTCCCACCCACGGCACCGCCGAACGCGTCGGCGAGGTCGGCGATGACCTTGAAGCCGTCGGGCCCGCCGACCCCCCGGCCGCCGGCCACGACCACGCGGGCGTCGTCGATCGAGGCCGCGGCACCGGCCTCGGCGACGCGCTCCGTGACGCTGACCGCCGCCAACTCCGTGGCGACCGTCGGCGCCGCGATCTCGATCCGGCCGGTGTCGTGCGCGGCGGCCGCTGTCACCGTCCCCGGCCGGACGAGGATGATCCCGCCGCCGGCCTTGAAGGTGCTCTCGGTGATGAGGCGGCCGCCGAAGGTGCTCATCTCCACGACCGGGGCGCCATCCGACCAACGCACGCCGCCGGCGCTGACGAGCACGGGCAGGTCCAGCAGCCCCGCGACCAGCCCCGCGACGTCCCGGCCGTCCGGCGATGCGGGCAGGAGGACGATGTCGGGCCGGCGTTCGGCGATGAGGGCGGCGAGCCTCGGGGCGATGATCCCGGCGGCCGGCCTCCCGGCCTCGGTCACCGCCTCGACGGCCACCACGTCGGCCAGGTACGCGGCCACTTCCTCGGCGGCGCCGGCGGCCCCGGTCCCGATGACGATGCCGGCCGCTTCGCCCCCAGCCGCGGCGGCAAGGTCACGGGCCAGCGTGGCCACCTCGAGCGACAGGCGCGTCGGCGCGCCGCCGGCCACGTCGACGACGGCCCAGACGGCGGTCATCAGATCAGCCTCCGGGCGGCCAGGAAGTCGACGATCCGCCCCACCGCGGCGTCCGCCGGCTCGCGCACGACGATCGCGCCCGCCCGGGGCGCCGGTGGAGCGACGCCGAGGACCTTCGTCGTGGCCGCGGCCGTGCCCACCCTGCCGGGATCGACGCCCAGGTCGGCCAGGCTCAGGACGGCGACCTCCTTGCCGCGCGCCTGCATGATCCCGCGCAGCGACGGGTAGCGGGGCTCGCCCAGGAGCTGGGTGCCCATCACCACGGCCGGCAACGGCGCCTCCAGCAGGTCATGACCGGCTGCGCTGAGGCGCCGGACACGCACGCTGGTCCCGTCGGCGCCGGGCTCGATCTTCGCCGCGTACGAGAGGTAGGGCAGGCCGAGACGGGCCGCCACGGCCGCACCGACGATGCTGCCCTGGCCATCGGACGTATCGGCGCCGGCGAAGACGAGGTCGAACTCGAGGCGGCGCAGGGCCGCCGCGAGGACCTCCGCGGTGGCCCGCGCGCAGGAGCCCTCCAGCGCCGGGTCGCTGACATGGACGGCCCGGGTCGCGCCCATCGCCAGGCCCTTGCGCAGCGCCTCGCCCGCGGCCGGCGGGCCCATCGTCAGCAGGATGACCTCGCCGCCGTGGGCCTCGGTCAGCTGGAGGGCCGCCTCGAGCGTGTACTCGTCGTTGCCGTTGGCCTCCAGCCCAGCCGTCCGTTCGATGCGGAAGCCGTCGCCGAGGCGCTCGGTGCCGACGATGGGCACCGCCTTGAGGAGGACGACGATGCGCACGCGGATCTCCCTCCTGGCGGGCTCAGCGGCCGCGGGTCAACAGGTCGCGGCCGATGACCAGTCGCTGGATCTGCTGGGTGCCCTCGTACAGCTGGGTGATCTTGGCGTCACGCATCATGCGCTCGACCGGGTAGTCGGCCATGTAGCCATAGCCGCCGAGGACCTGGACCGCATCGGTGGTCACGGCCATGGCCGTGTCACCGGCGAAGAGTTTACACATCGCCGCCCAGCGATTCGCCGTCGCCGGATCCCGTTCGATCTGTACACACGCGGCGTAAAGGAGCTGCCGGGCCGCCTCCGTCCGGGTGGCCATGTCGGCCAGCATGGCCGCCACCATCTGGTGCTCGCCGATGCGCTTGCCGAACTGGCGCCGCTCGGCCGCGTAGCGGCTAGCGGCCTCGAGGGCGCCCTGGGCGATGCCGACGGCCTGGGCGGCGATGCCCGGCCGGCTGCGATCGAGCGTGCGCAGGGCGATCGACCAGCCCGCGCCCAC
>JBIOIE010000140.1:0-4791 GCA_044449605.1 Candidatus Limnocylindrales bacterium
CGGGCCCGAGCGCCCGCTCCGGCCACTGCCGGCGCGGTTGCGCCCGATGGAGCCCGATCCAGGCGCCGCCCCGTTCGACGATCCGGGATACCGCTTCGAGCCCTGGTGGCCGGGCACCCGCGTCCTGCTCTTCCGGGAGGGCGGCGAGGTGCGCCTCCAGGTCGAACAGCTGGCCGATCCGCTGACGGCGTTCCCCGAGTTGCGCGGCGTGGGCCAGTTGCTCCGCGAGGACGGGGTGGTCGTCGACGGGACGCTGCTGGTGCTCGACGCTGACGGCCGGCCTGACGCGGACCTGCTGCGCGAACGCCTGGCCTACCCCGAGGTCCGCAACGGTGAGGCGGCCTTCGTGGCCAGCGACCTCGTCTGGGCGGGTGGCCGCGATATCACCCGGCGGCCGTTCCGCGAGCGCCTCGACCGCCTCCGCGCGGCGCTTCCCGATACGGACTGGTGCATGGTCGCGCGGGGCTACGTCGGCGAGGGGCTGGCCGTCGCCGACGCGCTGGCCGGGATGGGCCTCGACGCCATGTCCGCGCGCCATCTCGACTCGCCCTACCGGCGCGGCCCCTCGGGCGGCGCCTGGCTGCGGGTGCCGGTCGTGCCCGCCCCGGCTCTCGATCGGCGCCCCACGCTCGCCCTCATCCAGCGCCTCGGGCTCTAGTCCGGCCTCGGGCACGTCAGGCCTCGGGCCGTCAGGCCGCCGGCTTCGAGCGGTCGACCTCCTGGACGAGCCAGCCGTTGCCGTCGGGGTCGCCAGCGTAGCGCGGCCAAGCCCCTCTGCTCATGATGCTTGTTCATGCATCAGCCGCACTTTCAAGCGGCCTAGTCGCCCGACCCCCGGCAGCCTCGGGCTCCCCACCGGCGGCCGCTCGATGCATGAGCGTGCATCACCCGGGGAAAGGCGACCGCGCGCCTGCTCCAAGGCCCGGGCTCCATGAGCCCTCCGCCCCGCGTTCACGAGTGGTTCACACCTGCCATCGAGGATGTCCTCAGACGCCCGCGACATGGATCGTGGGCCACGCACCAACGAACGGAGTGACTCGATGGACTCGCCTCGACGTGGAGGCTTCTCCTTCCTCCTGACCATCGCCATCGCGGCGATCGTCGGCATCCTCGCCTATAGCGCCGGTGTCTCGGCCGGCCACACCACGACCGCTGGAGCCGCCGGCGCTGTGGTCGTCTACGGCGGCCCCGGCTTCGGTTTCTTCGGCTTCTTCCTGGTCTTCCTGCTCTTCATCCTCATCGTCAGCGCCATGGCCCGGGCCTTCGGCCGCGCCCGCTACAACGCCTGGGGCCGGGGCTGGCAGGGCGGAGGGCACGGCGGCTGGCAGGGCGGAGGGCACCGCGACTGGCACGGCGGCCCCGGTGGCTGGCAGACCGGCTCCGATGACGCCGCCAAGGCCGGCCCGCCCCCATTCATCGAGGACTGGCACCGCCGGATGCACGAGCAGCCGGGCGCCCCGAAGGACACCCCGAAGGACGCGCCGGCCGACAAGACGGGCGCCTGACGCCCGAACCCACCCCATCCCGCAGGGAGGCGAGGCCGCAGGCCCCGCCTCCCTCGCCGTCCAGCCCGGAGGCGACGGCTACGATGGCCGACGTGAAGACGATCCTCGTCGTCGACGACGAGCCCCAGATCGCCCGCATCGCCCGCGACTATCTCGAGCGAGCGGGCTTCGCCGTCGTGAGCGCCGGCGAGGGCGAGGGTGCCCTGGCCCTGGCCGCGAGCCGCCGACCCGACCTCGTCATCCTCGACCTGGGCCTGCCCGGCCGCGACGGCCTCGACGTGGCCCGCGCGCTGCGCCGCTCGTCCGACGTGCCGATTATCATGCTCACCGCTCGGGCCGAGGAGGCGGACAAGGTCGTCGGCCTCGAGCTTGGCGCCGACGACTACGTGACCAAGCCGTTCAGCCCGCGCGAGCTGGTCTCGCGCGTCCGAGCGGTGCTGCGCAGGAGCGAGGGTGCGAAGACCGCGCCGGACGTCGTCCGCATCGGCGACCTGGAGCTGGACGCCGCGCGGATGCGGGTGAGCGTCGCCGGCCGGCGGGTCGAGCTGACCCCCACCGAGTTCCGGCTCGTGGCCACCCTTGCCGCCCAGCCGGGCCGCATCTTCACCCGGGCGCAGCTCCTCGACGCCGTCCACGGCGTCGCCTTCGAGAGCTACGAGCGGGCCATCGATGCCCACGTCAAGAACATCCGGCGCAAGCTCGAGCCCGATCCGCGGACGCCGCGCTACCTGCTCACGGTCTTCGGCGTCGGCTACCGCTTCGCCGAGGACGCCGACTGATCGTGCCGGCCCCCGAAGGACCCGATGGGTCCACCGGCCTCCCCCGGCGGCGGCCGCCGTGGTGGCCCGAGAACGAGCCCTGGCCGCCCAACGGCCGCCCGTTCGCCTACGGGCCCTGGGCGATGGGTCGATCGCGCGAAGGCACCCAACGGAGGGTCCGGGGGCACGTCATGCGCCGCTTCGGCTGTCTGTTCGGGCTCGTCTTCCTCTTCGCCATCGCCTTGGCGACCCTGGCGGTCTGGGCGGTCCTTACGGCGCTCGGGATCATCGCCGCGACGAATTGGGGCCGGACCATCGCCCTGGGCGGCCTTCTCCTCGGGATCCTCGGGCTGCTGACCATCGGCCGCGGCCTGCGGCGGATGGTCGCGCCGTTCGGCCAGATCATCGATGCCGTCGAGCGCATCGAGGCCGGCGACTACAACGTCCGCGTGCCCGAGCGCGGTCCGCGTGAGGCACGCTCGCTGGGTCGCGCCGTGAACACGATGGCGGCCCGCCTGTCCGCATCTGAGAGCCGCCGCCGGACGTTCCTGGCCGACGTGACCCACGAGCTGCGTACGCCCCTGACCGTCATCCGCGGCCAGGTCGAGGGCATGGTCGACGGCGTCTACCCGGCCGACAAGGAGCACCTCGAGCCGATCCTCGAGGAGACGAGCGTCCTGGAGCGGCTGGTCGAGGACCTGCGCACGCTGTCCCTCGCCGAGGCCGGCTCGCTCACCCTTGCCCGCGAGCCGGTGGACGTGGCCGAGCTGGTCGCCGACGTCGTCGGGGCCTTCCAGCCGGCCGCCGCCGCGAATGGCGTGGAGTTGCGTGCCGAGGTCGCGCCAAACGTGCCGTCTGCCCACCTCGACCCGCTCCGCATCCGGGGCGTGCTGGCCAACCTGCTGGCCAACGCCCTGCGCCACACGCCGGCGGGAGGCGTCATCACGGTCGCCGCAGCGCGGGGCGGGGACGGACGCGCCGTCCGCTTCGAGGTCCGTGACACGGGCACCGGCATCCCCTCAGACCTGCTGCCGACGGTCTTCGATCGCTTCGTCAAGGATCCCGGATCGCGCGGGTCCGGGCTCGGGCTGGCAATCGCCCGGAGCGTCGTCGAGGCCCATGGCGGCACGATCGAGGTCGTCAGCCCGCCGGGCCAGGGCACGACGTTCACCTTTTCCATGCCCATCGGACCCACCTGAAGCGGCCTTTTGCGCTTCTGGGTTACCGTCGCTCCAGAGGGGCCGATCCCGCGTCCCGGATCAAGGAGATGGGCAGATGGCAGCATTCGTCGTTCTTGGCAATTGGACCGCAGAGGGTGCGAAGGCCTACGCCGATGCGCCGGCTCGAGAGAAGGCCAACCGTGAGGCGATCGCGGGCATGGGTGGCCGCCTCATCGGAACGTGGTGGACGCTGGGCAAATATGACTTCGTCAGCATCATCGAAGTGGACAGCGACGAGTCGATGGCGGTGGGAGGGCTGATCGGCGGTGCCCGCGGCTTCATCCGGACAATGACCATGCGCGCCTTCAGCGAGGACGAGATGGCCGCCCTCGTCGCCCAGGCCGTGGCTGCGTCAGCGGCCGGCTGAGGTTCGGTCTACGAGGTGCCGAGGCGGAGCTCGTTCTCCGCTTCGGCGACCTTCGTGAGCACGCCGGCCTGGAGCGCGTCGAGGCCGTTCCAGACGCCCTTCGTCGAGGTGCTGATCGAGGTCAGCTGAGCCTTCAGCGCCCGGATCTGCTCCATCTGTTCGCGTATGCCGCGCAGGGCCACGCCGACCGCGCGGGCGTCGATCTCGACCGCGCGCTCCTGGAGGGAGGCGATGGCCAGAAGCCGGGCCAGGCGGACGGCCGCCTCGAGCACGGCCGGCTGCGGATCCTCGGGGTCGATGACGCAGTAGACGTCCTCGCCGAGGACGGTGAAGGGGTCGATCCCGGCGGGTGCATGAGCTGGCGTGAAGACGACGATGCCGACCGCCGCGCCACGGTTCTCGCGGGCCTCGCGCAGTTCCTCGCGGATGGCCCGCATCGACATCTCGCGGTCCTTGGCCTCGACCACCAGGCGCACGTCGGCTCCCCGGGTGAGGCGCGGATCGACGGTCAGCACGAAGTCGCCCTTCTTCGAGCGGATGACCGCACCGGCCTCGTCCGCGGTCCGGTCGAGGAGGTCGCCCCCGCCGCGGGCGATCGAGCCCAGGAGGTCCTCGAGGAGCGCCTCGAAGTCGCCGCCCTTGGCCGCCGACTTCGCACGCTCGGAGGCTCGGGCGGCCGCTGCGGCCTCGATGGCTGAGAGCCGCTCGTTGAGTCGGGCGAAGCCCTCGTTGATCTCGACGCGGAACTGGTGGAGGGGCGAATTCAGGCGTGTCGGGTCCAGGAGCAGGGCCAGCCGCGAGGCATCGCCGTCGAAGTAGCGGCCGAGCAGCTCCTGCATGCGGCCGATGGCGCTGTCGCGCTTGGCCGGGTCGAACAGCTCGTTGACGTAGGCGCGCAGCGCGCCCTTGTCGCCCAGGAAGCGCTCCAGCGTGCGCGGCAG
>JBIOIE010000141.1:0-4733 GCA_044449605.1 Candidatus Limnocylindrales bacterium
TCGAGGCGGCCGCGCCGGTCGCCGAGCGGCGCCTGGTGAGCGTGCTCTTCGCCGATCTCGTCGGCTTCACGCCCTTCGCCGAGGAGCGCGACGCGGAGGACGTGCGCGACACCCTCAGCCGCTACTTCGAGATCGCCCGCGAGGTCGTCGAGCGCTACGGCGGCACCGTCGAGAAGTTCATCGGCGATGCGGTCATGGCGGTCTGGGGCGCGCCGACCGCCCAGGAGGACGACGCGGAGCTGGCGGTGCGGGCGGGCATGGAACTGGTGGACGCCGTCCGGGTCCTCGGCCCGGGCATCCAGGCCCGCGCGGGCGTGCTGACCGGCGAGGCCGCGGTCACCCTCGGGGCCACGAACCAGGGCATGGTCGCGGGCGATCTCGTCAACACGGCCAGCCGCCTCCAGTCGGCGGCGGCACCGGGCACGGTCCTCGTGGGCGAGGCGACCCAGCGGGCTGCCTCGGGCGCCATCGCCTTCGAGCCCGCCGGCGAACAGTCGCTCAAGGGCAAGGCCTCACCGGTGCCGGCCTGGCGCGCGCTGCGCGTCGTGGCCGAGCGCGGCGGCCGCGGCCGCTCGGACACCCTCGAGGCGCCGTTCGTCGGGCGGGACGAAGAGCTGCGCATGCTCAAGGACCTCTTCCACGCCACCTCGCGGGAGCGCCGGACGCGGTTGGTCTCGGTCGTCGGCCCGGCCGGCATCGGCAAGAGCCGCCTCGCCTGGGAGTTCCTCAAGTACATCGACGGCCTGTCCGAGACGGTCTGGTGGCACGACGGCCGCTCCCCGGCCTTCGGCGCCGGCCTGACCTTCTGGGCCCTCGGCGAGATGGTCCGCGAGCGCTGCGAGCTGCTCGAGACCGACGATGAGCGGACCACCCGGGCCAAGGTCGCGGAGACGGTGGCCAGCATCGTCCCGGACGTCGAAGAGCGGCGCTGGATCGAGCCGGCCCTGCTGGCCCTGCTGGGCGTCGAGGCCGGCGCGACCAGCTCGGCCGAGCTGTTCGCGGCCTGGCGGACCTTCTTCGAGCGCCTCGCCGCGACCGGCACGGTGGTGATGGTCTTCGAGGACCTCCACTGGGCCGACTCGGGGCTGCTCGACTTCATCGACCACCTCCTCGAGTGGTCGCGGACGCTGCCGATCTACGTCGTCACGCTGGCCCGCCCGGAGTTGCTCGACAAGCGCACCGACTGGGGTGCCGGCAAGCGTCACTTCACGAGCATCTTTTTGGAGCCCCTGACCGAGGCGGCGATGCGGGCGCTCCTGGCCGGCCTCGTCCCCGGCCTCCCGGAGTCCGCCGCCCGGGCCATCGTCGCCCGTGCCGACGGTATCCCGCTCTATGCCGTCGAGACGGTGCGCATGCTCGTCGCCGACGGACGGCTGACCGAGCGCGACGGCGCGTACGTGCCCACCGGCGACCTCTCCAGCCTGGCCGTCCCGGAGACGCTCACGGCGCTCATCGGAGCCCGCCTGGACGGCCTCGAACCCACCGATCGCGGCCTGCTCCAGGACGCCTCCGTGCTCGGCCAGAGCTTCACGCTCACCGGTCTGTCCATCCTCTCCGGGCGAGAAGGCACGGACCTCGAGCCCCGCCTGCGGGCCCTGGTCCGGCGCGAACTGCTCGTCCTCGAGGCCGATCCCCGCTCACCGGAGCGCGGCCAGTACGCCTTCGTCCAGGCCCTCATCCGGGAGGTCGCCTATAACACGCTGGCGAAACGCGAGCGGAAGGCCAAGCACCTCGCCGCGGCGCGCTGGTTCGAGAGCCTCGGCAACGACGAGCTGGCGGGCGCGCTCGCGGGCCACTATCTGGCGGCCCACGAGAACGCGCCGGAGGGGGCCGAGGCTGACGCCCTCGCCGCCCAGGCCCGCATCGCCCTGCGCGCGGCCGCCGAGCGGGCCACCACCCTCGGGGCCTTCGACCAGGCGGTCGGCTTCCTGGATCAGGCGCTCACGGTGACCCAGGACGCCGATGAGAGGGCCGAACTCCAGGAGCGCGCCGGGACGGTCGCGTCGCTGGGTGGGCGCCATGACGCCGCCGAAGCCTTCCTGACGCGCGTCCTCGAACATCGTCGCCGGGCCGGCGATCGCCTTGCCGAGGCCAGGGCCATCGCGGCCTTGAGCCATGCGCTCCTCGAGGGACGGCGCACCGACCGCGCCCTGGCCCTGCTCGAGCCGGCGTCCGAGGCATTCGTGGACCTGCGCTCGGAGCCCGCCGTCATCCGATTCGAGGGCCAGTTGGCCAGGGCCTACTTCTTCGACAACCAGGACCGCCGGGCGATCGAGGTCGCGGACCGGGTCCTCGAGGCCGCCGAGCGGGCGGACCTCGTCGAGATCGTGGCCGACACGCTGGTGACCCGGGGCACGTCCCTGGGCAACCTGGGCCGAATGTACGAGAGCATCGGCGTGCTCCGCGCCGCCGAGGAGATCGCCGAAGCCCGCGGGTTCTCCGCGACCGTGCTCCGCTCGCGCATCAACCGCTCGGCCATCCAGGGCAAGGCCGATCCTCGGGCGGCCCTGGAGGTGGCCCGCACCGGCCTGGCCCTGGCCCGTCGGCTCGGCCTGCGCAGCGCTTCCTCCCTGCTGGTCGGCAACGCCGCCTCCCAGGCGCTCGGGACGGGCGACTGGGAGTGGGCCCTGGGCGAGCTGGAGGCGGCCCTCAACGAGGACCTCGAGCCGACCGACCGGATGAACGTGCTCCAGAACGCCTTCACGTTCCGCATCGCGCGAGGCGCCGCTCCGGAACCATTGCTCGCCGAGCTGACGGAACTGGCCGCCAAGAGCAGCGATCCGGACGTCGAGTTGAACGTGATCCTCTCGCGTGCCGAGGCGGCCTTCTTCGAGGGCCGCTTCGTCGAGGCGTCCGCCGCCTGGCGGCGGGTGGCCGACGAGAACCAATTCGGTGCCGCGTCGATGCTGTCCGCCGCCGGCCAGGCCGCGCTGTTCGCACGCGACGCCGCCGCCGCCCGGGACATCCTTGGGGCCCTTGATGCCACCGGCGTCCATGGAGCGGCCATCGAAGCCGTGCGGCTGGGCCTGCGGGCCGGGATTGCGGCGCTTGAAGGCAATGCCGGCGAGGCGCTGGGCCTGTACCGGGAGACCCTGCGCGTGTGGCGCGACCTCGACGTCCACTACGAGGGGGCGCTGGTCGGGATGACCATGGCCCTGCTCCTCGATCCCGCCGAACCCGAGGTCGCCGAGGCCGGCCGTTCCGCGCGGGAGGTCCTGGCGCGCCTGGGGGCGAGCACCCTCCTCGCGCAGTTGGACGCTGCCCCAGCGGCGCGCGAGCCTTCGCCCGCCAAGCACCGGGCGAACGCCCGGGTCCCGTAGCTTCTCAGGACCTTCTCAGCGTCGGGGACTCCAATGACCGTGGGAGACGAGCGATCCGACCCGCAGGCCCTGGAGACGAATCGATGTACGAACCCGAAGATCCCGCCATCCCGCACGCACCCCTGGACCAGGTCCCGATGGCCCCGATCCCGCCGTCCGCCCCGGATCCGACCGTCCACCGTCCAACGCCAACCGGGCGGTTCGGCTCCATCCTGGCCGTAGCGCTGCTGTCGGCGACGCTGGCCTCTGCCTCGACCTTCGCCCTCTTTTCGCTGACCGCCGACCACGGCGCAACGACGCCCGCCACGACGCCAACCGCGGTGACGGCCACCCCGAACGCGGCCGCCGTGGTGACGGGGTCGACCAGCCCCGACGGAGATCTCACCGCCGTCGTCGCCCAGGCTGAGCCGTCGGTGGTGACGATCACCACCCAGGGCACGACCTCCTTCTCGCCCTACGCGGTGCCGGCGACCGGGGTGGGCTCGGGCATCATCCTCACCTCTAACGGCTACATCCTCACCAACCGTCATGTCATCGAGGGCGGCGGCTCGCTGACCGTCCAACTGGCCGACGGCCGCCAGTTCGACGGGACCGTCGTCACGATCTCGAAGACGGACGACCTGGCCCTCGTGAAGATCCAGGCGACCGGGCTCACGCCGGCGAAGATCGGCGACTCGGCGAACCTCCAGGTCGGCGCCACTGCGCTGGCCATCGGCAGCCCCCTGGGCACCTACACGGAGACCGTGACCAAGGGCATCATCTCGGCCACCGGTCGCACGATCACCCTGCGCGACGAGACCACCGGCCGCCCGGTCACGCTCAGCAACCTCATCCAGACCGACGCCGCGATCAACCCGGGCAACAGCGGCGGCCCGCTTCTCAACGCCGCCGGCCAGGTCATCGGCATCAACACCGCGGTCTCGAGCTCGGCGCAGGGCCTGGGCTTCGCGATCCCGATCGATGCCGCCAAGACGCTCATCGACCAGGCCCTGGGAGCACCGGCGAGCTGAGGGCGTGGGGGCCGCGGTCCAGTAGCCTCAGCTAGCTGGCACCCCGGCTGCCGGCGGCCGGGATCGGCTCGGTCGACTCCGGAGCGCTCGCCTCGGCCTGGCCCTCGAACTGGGTCCGATACAGCTCGGCGTAGAGACCGCCGGCGGCGAGCAGGTCGGCATGGGTACCTCGCTCGCTGATCCGTCCGCCGGAGATGACCAGGATCTGGTCCGCCTCCCGAACGGTCGACAGCCGGTGGGCGATGACGATCGACGTCCGGCCGGTCAAGGCCGTCTTGAGGGCGAGCTGGACCGCCATCTCCGACTCCGAGTCGAGGTGCGCGGTGGCCTCGTCGAGGACGACGATGTCGGGGGCCTTGAGCAGGAGGCGGGCGATGGCCAGGCGCTGCTTCTCCCCGCCCGA
>JBIOIE010000142.1:0-4723 GCA_044449605.1 Candidatus Limnocylindrales bacterium
AGCCCACGATGATGTTCGCCGCCCAACCCGGCTGCAGCTCGAGGAACGCCCCGTCGTCGACGATCGGCCGGATCACGTCGTGCATGTCGTAGGGCTGCGTCGGCAGGTCGGGGATAACGAGGTCGAGCGCGGTATCGCGCCGGTCGATCGGATCGCTGGATGTGACGCGGGGCGGATCCTCGAGGTTGTTCTGCGGCAAGTAGGCCAGGATGCGCCGCGCCAAGGAGAGGGCCTCAGCTTCGTCCGGAGCCGCCAGGTGCGCGACGCCGCTCACCGTCGTGTGCACTGACGCACCACCGAGTGCCTCGCGATCGACCTCCTCGTGGGTCACGGTCTTCACCACGTCGGGACCGGTCACGAACATGTAGCTCGTGCCCTCGACCATGATCGTCACGTCGGTGATCGCCGGCGAGTAGACCGCGCCGCCGGCGCAGGGCCCCATGATCAGCGAGATCTGGGGCACGACCCCCGAGGCCAGCGTGTTGCGTAGGAAGATGTCGGCATAGGCGCCCAGCGAGACGACGCCCTCCTGGATGCGCGCACCGCCCGAGTCGTTGAGGCCGACGATCGGCGCGCCGATGCGCATCGCGAGGTCCATGACCTTGCAGATCTTCTCGGCGTGGGCCTCCGAGAGCGAGCCGCCGAAGACCGTGAAGTCCTGGCTGAAGACGAAGACCGTTCGGCCGTCGATGAGGCCGTGCCCCGTGACCACCCCGTCGGTGAGGATGCGCTGCTCGGCCAGGCCGAAGTCGTTCGAGCGGTGAGTGACGAAGGCATCCAGCTCGACGAACGAATCGGGATCGAGCAGCAACTCCAGGCGCTCGCGCGCTGTGAGCTTGCCCTTGGCGTGCTGCTGCTCGATGCGCCTCTCGCCGCCACCCAGGCGCGACTCGACTCGCAGCGCCCGCAGTCGTTCGATCCGCTCGCGATTGGTGGGCACGCGACACTCCTTGAGCAGGCGTCTTTGCGCAAAGACGGTTCGGGCGTCGGTCGACCGGCCCATCATAGGGCCCGGGTGGCCGCCCGGACAAACCGGGGCTGCCCCTTCTGCCGGGCCCTTCGGTCCCCGGCTCGTCACGAGTGACTATCCACAGTCAGGCCGAGATATCCACGCCGATTGTGCACAACTCGGGGACTCTGTGGATAACGCCCCTAGATGGGTCGCGGCCGTTCGGTGTACATTGCGCGTCCACGTCACCAGGGCAGCGGGATGAGGTGAGGCTTTCGTGGCCAACGTGATCGCGATCGCGAACCAGAAGGGCGGCGTCGGCAAGACGACGACCGCGATCAACCTCGCCGGGGCACTGGCCGAGGGCGGGACGCGCGTGCTGTGCATCGACATGGACGCGCAGGCGAACCTGACCGTGGGCCTCGGCATCAACCTGGGCACGGTCGAACGATCGATGGCCGACGTGCTGGCCGAATCACGCTGCACGATGCAAGAGGTCGTCGTGCCGACCCAGACCGCTGGCATCGATGTCGCCCCCTCGACGCTGGAACTGGCCTCGACCGAGGTCGAGCTGTTCACGGCCATCGGCCGGGAGCATGCGCTGCGCGAGGCGATCTCGGGTTGGGTCGACGGCGCCTACGACTACGTGCTCATCGACTGCCCGCCGACTTTGGGCCTGCTGACGATCAACGGCCTCGTCGCCGCCAACAGCGTGATCATCCCGGTGCAGACGCAGTACTACGCGTTGAAGGGACTCACGGCCCTGGTCAAGGTCATCAACCAGATCCGGGCCAAGGGTCTCAATCGCGACCTGCGCGTGCTGGGCCTGCTGCCCACCTTCTACGACGGCCGCACGATCCTCGGCCGGGAGATGCTCGACGAGCTGCGCGAGCTGGGCGACCACCACGTCTTCAACTCCATCGTGCGCCAGACCGTGAAGCTCGGCGAGGCCCCGCTCGCGGGGCGGCCGGTGACGGCCTACGCCAGTACGTCTGAGGCGGCTCGCACGTTCCGCGAGTTGGCACGGGAGGTGATCGATCTTGGCTAGGCCCGATTTCCGGGGCACCGCGGCCCGCCGTCTCTCCGAGGAGCGCGAGCTCTCACCGACGATCATCAGCTTCCTGGCGCCCGAGGGCACGACCCGGGCGAGCGGCAGCCGCCAGGTGCCCCTCGATCGGATCGAGGCCAACCCCGACCAGCCGCGTCTTTCGATCGACGAGACCACGCTCGCCGAATTGGCCGCCAGTGTGCGCCAACACGGCGTGCTCCAGCCCGTCCTCGTTCGTCCCCTCCCCGATGGCCGCTACCAGCTCGTCGCCGGCGAGCGCCGCTGGCGCGCAGCCACGATGGCCGGGTTGCGCACGATCCCGGCGATGATCGAGGACATCGACGACGACACCGCCCTCGAGATCGCCATCATCGAGAACCTCCAGCGCGAGGACCTCTCGCCGCTCGACGAGGCGCTGATGTACGAGCGGATGACCCACGATCATGGCTACAGCGTCCGCAAGCTGGCCCAGAAGCTGGGCAAGGACAAGGGCTACATCGAGAACCGGCTCCGCCTCGCCGACGCTCCGGCCGAGATCAAGCAGCTGGTGTCTTTGCGCAAGGACACCCTCTCCCACGCTTACGAACTGTTGAAGGTCCAGGATCCCAAGAAGCGCCAGCGCCTCGCCGCCCAGGTCGCTCGGGGCGAGCTGAGCCTCGTTCGCCTGCGCGACCGGATCGAGGGTCGCCGCCGGCGCACGCCGGCGGGTGCCGCCGCCGGGGCAGCTCCAGCGGCGGTCGACGACCGCGCGCCGGAGGCCGAGGCGACCGCCGCCTGGACCGGAGTCCGGCCCCCGCTCGTCATCAGCGACGATTCGCTCATCTCGGCCAAGGGCCACCTCGCCGAGGCGCTCGACGAGCTGGTCGAGGTGCTCCGCTCGCCGCAGGCCCTCTCGGGCATCGGCGACACCGACCGCGGCAACCTGGCCAAGTACCTGACCATCACCAAGCTGAAGCTCGAGAACGCGATCGCCCTCGTGCGCTCCGGGACCGTCGACCGGGGCTCCTGAGCTCAAGCCCTCAGGGCAGAGATCCAGGCCAGCGCGAGGAGGGCCAGGCCCAGCGCCTGGGCCCCCCAGCCGAGCCAGCGCCAGGTCAGCGGCCCACGGGCCGAGGCGGCCGCGCCCGCCGCCGTGGCCACCGTCGCCGCGATGAGGGCGCCCAAGGTCGTGCCCGTGGCCCCGGGCAGGGTCAGCCAGGCCAGCACCAGCACGGCCACGGCCGCGGCCAGCATCACGGCCACGGCTCGCCGTCGGCCGAGGCGCCTGGCCCAGCCCCGGCCGTCCGCAACGGCGTCGGCATCGAGGTCGGCCAGCTCATTGGCGAGCGCGAGCTGGAGGCCGGCCAGGACCGCGAGTGGGATGATCAGACCCAAGCGGGGCGGGAGGCCCGCTCCGGCCGCGGCCCAGGCGTAGACGGGTATGAGGGGCAGCGCCAGCGCAAAGGCCAGGGGGCCCCAGCCGGCTCGCTTGAGACGGACGTCGTAGGCGAGGCCGAGGCCGTAACCGGTCAGGCCCACCAGCAGCGGGACCGGCCCGGCCAACGCCGAAAGGACCGCGCCGAGCCCGAACCCAGCGAGCGCGACCCCGTGGGCCCCCGACTCCCCGATCCGACCGGCAGGCAGCGGCTTCCAGGGCTTGGCGACGGCGTCGAGGGCGCGATCGGCCAGGTCGTTGGCCGCGCCGATCGAGACCTGGAAGCCGGCCATGGCCACGCCGACCAGGAGCGCCCGCGGGGCGTCGCCGCCGGCGACGAGGACGAGGCCGCCGGCGAGCAGGGCGACGAGCGTCGACGGGAAGGGGTGCCCGATCGCCAGCCGGCCGAGCCGCCGGCTGGCCAGTGCCGCCAGGCGGTCGTCGGCTGGCCGCGGCCTAGATGTAGACGAGCTCGTGGAAGTTGTGGACGAGGTACGCGGTGAGGCGCTGGCGGGCGTCGGGCACGTAGCGGCGGAGGCCGGACACGAGGCAGTGGAGGGTGATCGCCGGGACCATGACCTCGCCCCGCTCGGTACGTCCGAGGGTCGCCGGCGGGCCTCCCCCACCGGCGTAGACGCGCTCCAACTCCCGCTCGTCGAGCTTGGCGGCGACCCTGAAGTCGTCCAGGACGCGCCGGACGCCGAGGCGGATCGAGAGATCCCGCATCAGCTCCACGGTCCAGGCGTCGATCTGCTCGTCGGGCTGCTCATCGAGCCGCGAGCGGTATTCCTTGGGGCTGGCCGACAGGGCGTTGGCGACCAAACGAGGCTCCGTCGAGCGGGTGGAAGCGGCCGGATTATCGCACGGCCGGCGGGTCGTCCGGGCCGGCCGGCAGCTCGTCCACGCCTGGGGCGGGTTCGGGCGGCGACTCGGCGGGCGGCTGGTCCCGCCACGGCCGCTCGGCCAGCACGTCGGTCAGCCAGCGCCCGACGGGTCCGGGCACGGCCTGGTCCGGGTAGCCCAGGACGAGGGCGCCGAGATCCACCTGGAGCCGATCGGTCAGCCCGCGGATCGTCTCGCGGTCGGCGCGCAGGCCGGCCGTCACGATCGGCGTCCCGACGCGGACCCGGATCGTCTTGCCCCAGCGGATCCAGCGGGTGCCATTGATGGCCACCGGGACGAGCGGGACCCCGGCCCGCAGGGCGAAGAAGGCGGGCCCCGCGTTGAGGGGCAGGACCACGTCCTTCATGGCCTGCCAGTGGGTGGCGCCGCAAGCCCGCGCGGCCTCTTCCAGCGAGTCGCCGACCTGCTC
>JBIOIE010000143.1:0-4716 GCA_044449605.1 Candidatus Limnocylindrales bacterium
GTTCGATCCAGGCGCGGCAGGAGGCCCAACCGACGATGCCGACGACGAAGCCGGAGCAGGATCGCGCCCCGCTCAGCCGGGAGCGGGTCCTGGAGACCGCCCTGAAGCTCGCCGACCAGGGCGGGCTCGCGTGGTTGACGATGCGCCGGCTGGGCCGGGAACTCGGGGTCGAAGGGATGGCGATGTACTACTACTTCGCCGGTCGGGAGGAGATCGTCGACGGCCTCGTCGACCTCGTCTTCGCCGAGATCGAGACGCCATCCCCCGAGGGCGACTGGAAGACGGCCATGCGCCGGCGGGCGATCTCCCTGCGTGATGTCCTGCTGCGCCACCGCTGGGCCATCGGCCTGCTGGAATCGCGCAGGACCGCGGGCCCGGCCAACCTGCGCCACCACGACGCGGTCCTCGGGAGCCTGCTGGCGGGAGGGATGGACATCACGATGGCCGCCCACGCGTACTCGCTCATCGATGCCTACGTCTACGGCTTCGCGCTGACGAAGCTGACCCTCCCCTTCGCCAGCCCCGAGGAGATCGCGGCGGTAGCCGAGGGCATCCGCCAGTCGTCAGACCTGGCCCCCTACCCCCACTTCGTGGAGATGATGGAGCACGCCCTGGCGCCGGGCTATGACTACGGCGACGAATTCGAGTACGGCCTCGATGCCATCCTCGACGCGCTCGAGCGGGCCCTGGTGGCCCAAAGCTCAGGCGTCGTTTCCAGGCCGCCTCCGCGCTAGCGGTGCCCCGTGCCGAACTGGCGGTCGCCGGCGTCGCCCAGGCCGGGCAGGATGTAGCCCTTCTCGTTGAGCTGCCTGTCGAGCGCCGCGCAGTGCATCGTCACGTCCGGATGGGCCTCGGCGACGGCGCGCACGCCCTCCGGCGCGGCGATGAGGTTGATGAGCTTGATCCGTCGGGCCCCCCAGTTCTTGAGCACGTCGATGGCCGCCGTGGCCGAGCCCCCGGTGGCCAGCATCGGGTCGAGGATGAGGCACAGGTCGACGGTCGCCGTGTCCGGCAGCTTGTTGTAGTACTCGACCGGGCGCAGGGTCCGTTCGTCGCGGAAGAGGCCCAGGTGCCAGACCTCGGCCGTGGGCATCAGCTCGAGCATCGCGTCGACCATGCCCAGCCCCGCGCGCAGGATGGGGATCAGCCCGATACGGTCGGCCAGCTGTGCCCCGGAGGTCATCTCGAGCGGCGTCTGGACCGAGATCGGCGCCGTGCGGGCGTCGGCCAGGGCCTCGTAGCCGAGCAGCCAGCTGATCTCCCGGACCAGCTCGCGGAACTTCTTGGGCTCGGTGTCGGTCGCGCGCAGGAGGGCCAGCTTGTGCTGCACGGCCGGGTGGCTGGACACGTGGAAGGTGGCGGGCAGGGCGGCGTCGGGCACGGGTCGCGCTCCTCGGGCTGGGGCCGATGGGCCGGTGGGGAGTGGCCGGATTCTAGCGCCGGGCCAGGCTCATGCGGAGCCGGCTACCAGATGTCGCCGACCGTGAAGCCGTCCGGGAAGGGGTCCTCGGGATCGACCACCCAGCTCGAGAAGCCGGTGATCCAGGCGCTGCCGGTCAGCTCGGGCACGACCGCGGCGTACTGGCCGACCGAGGCCGTCTCGACCAGGCGGCCGGTGAAGGTCGTGCCCAGGATGCCTTCGTGGACGAAGTCCTGGCCGAGCCCCAGCTGGCCGCGGGCGTACAGCGTGGCCATCTTGGCGCAGGTCCCCGTGCCGCAGGGCGAGCGGTCGATGGCGCCCGTCCACGTCGACGGCTTGTCCCAATCGAGCTGGCCGGTCGAGACGGTCACGACGTTGCGCCGGTTCGAGGTCGCCGCGTGGGGCGGCCCGGAGAGCTGGGCGATGGTGATGCCGCTGAAGCCGGGTTGGTCGGGGTGGACGACGGGAAGCTGCTCGTTGGCGGCGGCCTTGATCATCTCGCTGATGCGCACGATGTCGCGGCCCTCGTCGGGGGTCAGGCGCAGGCCGAACGGCTCGGCGTCGGCGATGACGTAGAACATCCCGCCGTAGGCCACGTCCACCCTGACCGTGCCCAGCTGGGGCACCTCGACCGGCGCGTCGAGGTGGGTCGCGAAGGCCGGGACGTTGCGGAAGGTGACCGAACGGACCTTGCCGTCGCGGCATGCGGCGCGGACGCGGATGAGGCCGGCCGGGGTCTCGAGGGCCAGCTCGGTGACCGGCTCGACCATCGGCAGCATGCCCGTCTCGAGGAGAACTGTGACCGTGCAGATCGTGTTGGTCCCGGACATGCCCGGGTACTCGACCTGCTCCATGATCACGTAGCCGGCCTGCGCCTCGGGATGATTCGACGGCAGCACGAGGTTGACGTTGGCGGCCGGGTAGCCGCGCGGCTCGTGGAGCATGCGCAGGCGCAGGTCGTCGGCGTTCGCGGCCAGCCACTGCATCTTGTCGAACATCGTCTGGCCGGGCACGTCGAGGACGCCGCCCACGATGACCCGCCCATGTTCGCCGGCGGCGTGAGCCTCGACGGCCTGGATCATCTTCGAGAAGCGCATCGGGGCCGATGGTAGCGCCCGCGGCGCCGCTCGCCGACCATCCGGCCACGCGACCCGGGCCGGTGCCCGGGCGACGCCTGCCGCGCTACCATCTCCGGGTGCCCACCACGACCACCCGCCGACGCAGCGCAGGGCCGGCCGCTCGCCCCGCGCGCGGATCGGCGGACGGCCGACACGCGCGGGCCTGGCCGAGCCACATGCCCCCGCCGGTCCTCGTGGAGGTCCGGCGCGGTCCGGTCGTCGAGAGCCGCCATCGAGGGCACGTTGTCCAGGTCGGTGCGAGCGGACTCATCGAGCAGGTCGTCGGCGACCCCGGGGTCGTCGTCTCCCTGCGCAGCGCGGTGAAGCCCTTCGCCCTGGCCGCGCTTGTGGAGTCCGGCGCGGCCGATGCGCTCCACCTGACCGCGCCCGAGCTGGCGGTCATGGCCTCCTCGCATCACGGCGAGGACCTCCACGTGCGCACGCTCCAGGCCGTCTTCCGGCGGGCCGGGATGAGCCAGTCGCTGCTGGCCTGCGGTTCGGCCGGGGCGCCCCTCGACGCCCTGACTGCCGCCCGCCTCGCCCGCGACGGCGAGAAGCCCGGCGCGATCCGGCACATGTGCAGTGGCTTCCACGCGGCGAGCCTGCTGCTCGCTCATCACGCGGGCTGGCCGGTCGAGGACTACTGGCACCCGGACCACCCCTCGCAGGTGGCCGTGCGGGCGGTGCTTGGCCGCGTCTTCGGCGTGCGGCCGGCCGCCCTCGTCACGGCCGGCGACGATTGCGGCGTGCTGACCTACGCCTTCCCGCTCGTCGACGTGGCCCACGCCTTCGCCCTGCTCGCCGATCCCGTCGGGGCGGCCCGCGACGCGACCCGGGCATCGCTGGCGCCGGCCCTGACCCGGATCCGCGATGCGATGGTCGAGGCTCCCGAACTTGTCGGCGGGTCCCGCGGCTCGCTCTCGACGTCGCTGATGCGGGCCCGCCCCGGCACGCTCGTGGCCAAGTCCGGCGCGGAGGCGCTGCAGGGCGTCGGCATCCTGCCCGGCGCCCGCGGCAAGGGCTCGTCGGCCGCAGGGATGGCGGTCTCGATCGAGGACGGGGACGAACGGGGACGGGCGCTCGGGCCGGTCACCATCGACGCCCTCGGGCAGGTCGGCGTCTTCGACGAGAAGTTCATGCGCCAGCTCGGCAAGGTGCACCTTCCGCCCTCGACCGACGCCCACGGCGAGGTCGTCGTCGAGACGGTCGTCAGCTACCAGCTCGCGCCGATCGCGGAGCTCCTGTAGCCGCGCCGCGCGGCCCGGCACGCACGATGCAGCGTCTCTCCGATCCCTACCGCCTCCTCGGCGTCGGCCGCGACGCCACGGCCGTCGAGATCAAGGCCGCCCACCGGCGGCTGGCCAAGCGGCTTCATCCCGACCGGGCGCAGGGCGACCCGGACGCCTTCCTCGCCGTCCAGGACGCCTACGAGCTGCTTTCCGACCCCCTCCGCCGCCGGGAGTGGGATCGCCGACACGCTCCCGGACCCGTCCCGGCCGGAGAGTCGCCGCGGGCGGCCCGCGACGCTCGCGAGGGCCGCGGAGCTCGGGACGCCGGCGACGCGCGCGGGGCCCGCGAAGGCCGCGATCCGGAACGGCCCGGCCGTCCCGCCTCGCCCCGGGCGGGTGCCACGCGACCCGCCCCGGCCCGTCCGGCGACCGGGTCAGCGGCCGGCGCCGGGGCAAGCGGCGAGGCCCGGGAAGGACCCGGCCGCCAGCCGCGCACGGCTCGGCCGCCCGGTCCCTCGGCCGCCCCGGACCCGGATCCCTTCTCGCGCTCGAGCGGAGCGGCCTGGTCCTCGGCCTCCAGGGCGTTCTTCCGGCGCGCTTCGGCGGACATGCCGAGCGGCGCCGCCAACCCCAACACGCCGCGCTGGACGACCCCGTTGGGCGCCACGCCGCCGCCGCGCTACGCCAGCTCGCGCGCGCCGGCGAGCGCCAGCTCCGGGGACACGGCGCGCACGCCGGCAGGTGCGCCCCAGCGCCCAGCCGATGCTTCGTCACAAGCCTCGCCGCCATCACCGCTCGATCCCGCGGCCTCCGATGTGCGCGGGGCGGTCCCCCCGACGACCGCCGACCCGGCCTGGCCGACCCTCATCCAGCGGGCCGAGACGGGGCTGCTGGCGGCCTTGCCCCTCGTCGCCTTCGGGGCGCTGGCCGCCTTCGACCAGTTCGGTGA
>JBIOIE010000144.1:0-4715 GCA_044449605.1 Candidatus Limnocylindrales bacterium
GCTCGGGCTGGCCATCATCCCGCCCCTGGCCATCGTGGGGCTGGCCCTGCCGATCTGGCTGGCCGACCCGGGCCTGGCCTTCTGGAAGGCACTCGTCGTCGGCTTCCTGCTCTTCAACGTCGTGGTCGTCGGCGCCGTGCTCCTGTGGGCCATGGCCAGCTTCGACGTGGCCCAGGGCATGGTCTGGTTCATGGCCAAGAGCTATGGCGTCATCTCGCTCCTCATCTGGATGCGGGCCACCCTGCCGCGCATCCGGGTCGACCAGCTCATGGCCTTCGCCTGGAAGTGGCTGCTCCCGGCCGCACTGCTCAACCTCTTCGTGACCGCCCTGGCCGTCATCGTCGTGCACCAGGTGAAGGGCTGAGGCGATGAGCTTCCTGCCCGACTTCCTGCCCGGCGTGGGCATCCTGCGCGGCCTCAGCACGACGCTGGCCCGGGCCTTCCAGCGCAAGGTCACGGTCCAGTACCCGGAGGTCGTGCAGCCCATCTCGCCCCGCCACCGCGGTCGCCTGCAGCTCCTCTATGACGAGCACGGCACGCTCAAGTGCGAGACCTGCTTCCAGTGCGCGCAGGCCTGCCCCATCGAGTGCATCGACATGGGCGGCGTCGACACCAAGGACCGCTTCCACGTCCACTGGGGTCCGGCCGAGCAGTACGGCGAGCGGCGCGAGGAGTCGGCCCTGCGCCGCTCCGGGCGGCCGGTGCCCGATCGCACGTTCCGCCCGTTCGCGACCATCGACACCGCCCCGCTGGAGGAGATCCTGGCCGCCGAGGACTACGACCCCCAGCGGATGCTGCCGATCCTCGAGCAGACCCAGGCCGCCTACGGCTTCCTGCCGGTGGCGGCCTTGAAGTACATCAGCCACGCCACGGGCGCCTGGTACGCCGAGATCTACGGCACGGCCAGCTTCTACGGTCATCTCCGGCTCGAGCCGCCGAGCGGCCACGTCTTCGCCGTCTGCCGCTGCCCGGCCTGCACGTTCCGCGGCTCCGGCCGGGTCGTGGCGGCCCTCGAGACGGCGTTGGCCACGCGCATGGGCGCGCCCAGCCCCGAGGGCGCCGTCCGCCTCGAACCGGGCGACTGCCATGGCGCCGCGCCGGGCACGGTCTTCGTGGTGCTCGACGGCGAGTTCGTCGCGGACGTGGATCCCCAGGCTCTCGCCAGGCAGGCGACGATCCTGCGCAGCGCCCACGGGCCCGAGGGCCGGGCATGAACGCCGCCCTGCTGGCCGGGCCGAAGGGCTGGCCGAAGGTGCTCCTGGCCCGCGCCGGCGCCTACGATCCCGACGCCGGCCTGGCCGCTGCCGAGGCCGCCGGCGCCTGGAAGGCCGGGCGCCGCGCGGTCGCCGACCTGGCGCCCGAGACGGTCATCCGCCTGGTCGGCGAGGCCGGCCTGCGCGGTCGCGGCGGCGCCGGCTACCCGACCGCCGACAAGTGGCGGACCTGCCGGGCCCAGCCGATGCTCGAGCGCTACGCCGTGGCCAACGGCTATGAGGCCGACCCGGGCACCGCCACCGACCGGACGCTCATGGAGCTGGATCCGCATGCCGTGCTGGAAGGCCTCGCCCTGGCCGCCTTCGCGGTCGGGGCGACCGGGGCGCACCTGGCCCTGCGCGCCGATGCGACGGTCGCGGCACGGCGGATGGCGACGGCCATCCGGGAGGCGGAGGAGGCCGGCCTCATCGGCTCCGATGCGCTCGGCAGCGGCGTCGACGTCCACGTCGAGCTGCACGAGCTGCAGGGCGCTTTCGTGCTCGGTGAGGAGACCGTCCTGCTGCGCGCCCTCGAGGGCAAGCGGGGCATGCCCGAGCAGCGCCCGCCCTACCCCGCGGTCAAGGGCCTGTGGGGCCGCCCGACCGTCGTCAACAACGTGGCCACCCTCGCCGCCGTCCCCTGGATCGTCGACCGTGGGCCGGCCGACTTCCGGGCCATCGGCGACCCGGAGGTGCCGGGCACCGTCCTCGTCCACGTCAGCGGCGCGGTCAGGAAGCCGGGCATCGTCGAAGCGCCGACGGGCACCCCGCTGCGCGACATCGTGGCTGCCGCGGGCGGCACGACGGGCAAGCTGAAGGCCGTCCTGGTGGGCGGCCCCTCGGGCGGCTTCCTGCCCGGCAGCGCCATGGACACGGCGTACGCCCACGGCGCGCTCGGCGCCGCCGGGGCGATCGTCGGCTCCGGGGCCCTGCTCGTCGTCGACGAGAGCGCCTGCATCGTCGAGCTGGCCACGCTCCTGGAGCGCTTCATGAGCGAGGAGTCGTGCGGCAAGTGCGTGCCCTGCCGGATCGGCACCCGCCGCCTGACCGAGATCGGCGAGCGCTTCACCGGCGGCCGCTCCCGCCCGAACGACATCCAGCTGCTGGGCGACCTGGCCGCCGATGTGCGCGCTGGATCGCTGTGCGGCCACGGGATCACGGCGCCCAACCCGCTGGTCAGCGGCCTGCGCTACTTCGCCGCCGAGTTCGATGCCCACAGCAGGGACGGCATCTGCCCGGCCGGCGTGTGCACGCCCCTGCGCGTGGGCGTGGCGTCATGAGCGACCTGATGATCCGCCCGACCTCGGACCCGGGCGCGCCGGCCACCACGCCGGCCGCCTCGCCGGAGGCCCTGGCCGAGCTGCTCTTCGAGACCCAGGCGCCGCAGCGGCCGTTGTCCGCGCCCGCCTTCACGATCGAGGTCGACGGGCGCCAGGTCACCGGCCGCGAGGGCCAGACGATCCTCGAGGTCTGCCGCGACAACGGCATCGAGATCCCGACCCTCTGCTACGAGCCCAAGCTGCCGGGCTTCGGCGCCTGCCGGATGTGTGTCGTCGAGGTCGAGGGCGAGGACCAGCCGCCCATCAGCTGTTCCCGGGCCGCCGAGTCGGAGATGGTCGTGCGCACCCAGACGCCTCGCATCCGGGGCCTGCGCAAGACGAACCTCGAGCTGATCTTCAGCGACCACAACGCCTACTGCCTGCCGCCCTGTCAGAACAAGTGCCCCAGCCACATCGACATCCCGGGCTTCCTGAAGGCCAACACCGAGGGCGACTTCCGCGAGTCGGCGCGCATCTTCAAGCGGACCATCCCCTTCCCCAGCGTCCTCGGCCGGGTCTGCCCGGCGCCCTGCGAGGAGCACTGCCGGCGCGACGAGGTCGACGAGGCGATCGCCATCCGCGACAGCCACCGCTACGCCGGCGACCAGGTCCTCAAGGCCCAGGCGGCCGGCACCCGGGCGCCCCTGCCCTTCGAGGTCCAGGCGCCCTCCGGCAAGCGGGTGGCGGTCATCGGTTCCGGCCCCGCCGGCGCCTCGGCGGCGTACTACCTGGCCATCGCCGGTCACGCGGTGACCATCTACGAGCGCGACCCGGCCCCTGGCGGCATGCTCCGCTATGGCATCCCCCAGTACCGGCTGCCCAAGGTCGAGGTCCTCGAGGCCGAGTACCAGGGCCTCGCCGACCTCGGCGTGAAGATCGTCTGTGACGCCGAGCTGGGCAAGGACTACACCGTCGACGACCTCCAGAACGAGGGTTACGACGCGGTCGCCATCGCCATCGGCTGCTACGACACGAACAAGCTGGGCGTGCCCGGCGAGGAGACCGAGGGCGTCATCGACGGCCTCGAGTACCTGCGCATCGCCACCCTCGGGCTGCCCTACCCGGGCC
Organism: Candidatus Limnocylindrales bacterium; assembly: GCA_044449605.1. Classification (GTDB taxonomy): domain Bacteria; phylum Chloroflexota; class Limnocylindria; order Limnocylindrales; family CSP1-4; genus CSP1-4. The sequence goes on from JBIOIE010000144.1 coordinate 3,641, forward strand.
ACGCCGGCAAGCGGGTCGTGGTCATCGGCGGCGGCTTCACCTCGATGGACTCGACCCGGACCTCGATCCGCCAGGGCGCCGCCGAGGTGACCCTCGTCTACCGCCGCGACATGAAGGACATGCCCGCCGCCAACGAGGTCCACGAGGCGATCGAGGAGGGCGCCAAGACGATCTTCCAGGCCGCCCCGACCCGGGTCGTGATCGACGACGAGGGCCACCTCAAGGGCGTGGAGTTTCAGCGCATGCGCATGGGCGAGCCGGACGCGTCCGGTCGCCGCCGTCCGGAGCCCCAGCCGGGAACCGAGTTCACGATCGAGTGCGACCGGGTGCTGCTGGCCATCGGCCAGGGCCCCGCTCTGGCCTGGCTGGGACGAGGCGCCGCCGGCATCAGCGCCAGCAAGCAGCGCCGCGTGGCCGCCGATGGGGTGACCTTCGCGACGGGCCGGCCGGGCGTCTTCGCCACCGGCGACGTGCGCATCGGGGCGGCCACGGTCGTCGAAGCGGTGGCCGAGGGCCGCCGGGCCGCCTACGCCGTCGACGCCTACCTCCAGGGGCTCGACCTCGAGGCCATCCGCACGCGCCAGACGCTGGCCGAGCCGCAGCCCGAGTTCCTCTCGATCGTGCCCTACACGGACGAGGTCAAGGAACCCCGCCACCGGCTCCAGTCGATGGCCGCCGAGGTGCGCAACGAGAGCTACGTCGAGTACGAGATCCCCTACACCCAGGCCGAGGCGATGGCCGAGTCGAAGCGCTGCCTGCAGTGCACCTGCGAGGCGATCGGCTTCTGCGACCTGCGCCGCCAGGGCATCGAGTACGGCACCACCCTCAAGACGCTCGAACCGGCCCGCACCGGGCTCTCCTTCCGGAGCGTGAGCGAGAACCGCTTCACCGGTTCGAACCACGACTACATCCGCGACGACAGCCACGCCTTCATCCTGCGCGAGCCCTCCCGCTGCATCGACTGCGGCCGCTGCGCCAACGTCTGCAAGGAGGTCGTCGGCGCGGCCTGCTACGACTTCATGCGCGCCGGCTTCGACACGCTGGTGACGACGCCCCTGGACATGAGCCTCAACAC
>JBIOIE010000145.1:0-4700 GCA_044449605.1 Candidatus Limnocylindrales bacterium
GGGGCCGGGCCGGATGATCGCCACCTCCACGACCAGGTCGTCGAGCGTCGCCGGGCGCGAGCGCGGCAGGGTCTGCATCTGGGCCCGCGACTCGATCTGGAAGACGCCCACCGTGTCGGCCGCCTGGATCATGGCGAAGACCTCGGGCAGGTCCTCCGGCAGCTCGTCCAGGTCCAAACGCACGCCGCAGTCGGCCTCGATGTCGCGCAGGGCGTCGTCGATGGCTGAGAGCATGCGCAGGCCAAGCAGGTCGAGCTTGATCAGCTTGAGCGTCTCGACGTCCCGCTTGTCGTACTGGACGACGACCCGGCCGGGCATGCTGGCCCGCTCGAGCGGCGCGATGTCGACCAGCGGGGCGGCCGTCACGAGCATGCCGCCCGTGTGGATGGAGAGGTGCCGGGGGAAGCCGTCCAGGCGGGCGCACAGCTCCAGCCAGCGCTCCCACGGCGAGAGGCCGGCCGTGCTGCCGTGATGGCGCCCCGCGTCCGTCTCCGCGCCGTCGATGCGCCGGTCGGCCGGCAGGGCCACGCCCGACTCGGGGTCCACCGCCTGGACGTCGCCGCGCAGCCAGGCGACGCTGACCGCCGTGTCGCCCGGACCACCCTCGTCGTCCGTGGTCCCGCGGCGCCCCAGGCGTCCCATGCCGTCGACCAACCCGCGACGGCGGGCCTGCGCGGCGCCGGCGCGGCCGGCGGCCACCGCCGCGACCTCCTCGCCGGGCGCCCGGAAGAACTCGCCGAAGCCGCCTTCCGCCTCCAGGTCGCGGCGCACCCTCACGGAGTCATACGTCTCGAGCGCCTTGGCCACCCGGTCGACCAGCGGCCGGGGGAAGCCCAGCGCATAGCCCACCTCGCGGACCGCCGAACGGGCGCGGTAGGTGACGACGTTGCAGACCATGCCCGTGTGGGCCTCGCCGTAGCGTTCGTAGACGTACTGGATGACCTCCTCGCGGCGCGACGAGGCGAAGTCGATGTCCACGTCGGGGTAGGCGGTGCGGCCCTCGTTGATGAAGCGCTCGAAGAGCAGGCGGTGGCGGATGGGGTCGACCCGCGTGATGCCCAGCACGTAGGCCACGATCGAGTCACCCGCGCTGCCCCGCCCCTGGGCCGGGATGCCCTGCTCGCGGGCGAACCGCATGAGGTCCCAGCAGATGAGGAAGAACTCGGCCAGGCCGGTCCGCTCGATGACCTCCAGCTCGTGGGCGAGCTGCTTGACCACGGCCGGGGTGATGGGCTGGTAGCGCTCCCGGGCACCCTCGTGGCAGAGCCGCTCGAGGACGCTGAAGGGCGTCTCCCCCCTGGGCACGGGGAAGCCCGGGAAGCGGTAGCGCTCGAAGCCGAGGTCGATGCCGCAGCGGGCCCCCAGCTCTCCGGCGACCCGCAGCCCTTCAGCCCAGGACCGGCCAACGAGGGCTCCCGCCTCCGGCTCGCCCGGCGGCAGGGCCGCCAGCTCGGCCGCCGATCTGAGGTGGTACTCGCCGTTGGGCCGGCGCAGATGGGCGCTCTCCTCGAGGGTCAGGCCGTGACGGATGGCGACCAGCACGTCCTGCAGCTCGCGGTCCTCGGGCAGCGCGTAGTGGACGTCGTTCGTCACCAGCGTCGGCAGCCCCAACTCGGCCGCCAGGGCCGCCGTCTCGGCGACGAGGAAATCGTCGTCAGGCAGGAGGTGGTGCTGGAGCTCGAGGAAGAAGCCGCCGCCGACCCCGGCCACGGGCTGGTAGAGGGCCGCGTAACGGCGGGCCACGGCGGCTGCCCCGGCCCGGTCGCCGGCCAGCAGGCGCCGGGCGATCTCCCCGTGCCGGCAGCCCGATAGCGCCACGAGCCCCTCGTCGTATCCCTGGAGGAGCGCCTGCGTGAAGCGGGGCACGCCCTTCGTACCCGCCAGGTGGGCGGCGCTGACCAGGCGGCAGAGGCTGCGGTAGCCGCTCAGATCGCGAGCAAGGAGGACGAGATGTGGCCCCCTCTCGCGGTCGCGCACTCGGCGCAGCTCCTCGCGGCGGGGCTCGCGATGGCCGGGCGGGCGCTGCCGCTCCGGGGTCGGCCGGACCGGGCGCCCCTCGTTGGCCTCGGCCGGCTGCATCGGCTCCGGCGCCTTGCGGACACGCCGGCGGCGGGGCACGACGATCCCGAAGCGGTCGGGCGCGGCCGCATCGCGCAGCTCCAGCTCCAAGCCGACGATCGGGCGCAGGCCCACCTCCTGGGCCGCACTGACGAAGCGGACGGCGCCGTAGAGGCCGTCGTGGTCGGTCACCGCCAGGGCGTCGAGGCCCAGCTCGACCGCCCGCACGGCCAGGTCGTCGACCGTCGAGCCGCCGTCAAGGAACGAGAAGTTCGTGTGCGCGTGGAGCTCGGCGAAGGACGCCGGGGGTCGGGACATGGGCCGCTCCGGGTAGGTGGGGGCCCGGCCCATAGTAGAACGGATGTTCTATCTCGTCCAGCCCCGCGCCCCAGCGCGGCCCCGGATCAGCGCGCGGCGACGGTCTCGCTCGGGATGGCCTCGCTCGGAGCCTGCTCGCTCGCGGCCACGAACCCGGCCTCGAAGGCGGTCAGGTCGGCATCGAGCAACGCCGCCGCCTTGCCCTCGAGCAGTCCGGCCAGGGCGGTCCGCATCGCCCCCGGGTCGACCAGCGGCAACCGGGCGATGAGCGCGCCCAGCGCGGCCACGGCGGTCAGCTGTTCGCTGCCCACCTTCGTGGCGATGGCCGTGCAACGCACGCGCACGACCTCGACATCCGTCCGGCGCGGCTCGGCCTCGACCAGCGAGTCGTTGATGATCAGCAGGCCGCCGGGCGCGAGGAGCGCCTCGTACTTGGCCAGCGAGGGCGGATTGAGCACGACCAGGGCATCGAGCTGGTCGACCACCGGCGAGCCGATGGGGCGATCGCCGATGATGACCGTGCAGGCCGCCGTGCCGCCCCGCATCTCGGGGCCGTAGGAGGGGATCCAGAAGACCTCGCGCCCTTCGTCGAGGGCGGCCTGGGCGAGGACGTGGCCCGCGAAGAGCAGCCCCTGGCCGCCGAAGCCGGCGAAGATCACGGCTCGCTCCATCACTCGGACCCCTTCGCGACCGGCGCCTTCGGGGCCGCCGGGCGGCCGCGATCGATGATCACGCCGAGGGGATAGGTCGCCGGCACGTCCTCGGCGAGGTGGTGCATCGACTCCGGCGGCGTCATGCCCCAGCCGATGGGGCAGTTGGAGAGGATCTCGACGATCGCGAAGCCGCGGCCCTCGAGCTGGACCTCGCAGGCCCGTCGCAGCATCGCCTTCGTCCGCCCGACCGCGGCCGGGTCGGCCACCGATCCGCGCGCCGCATAGGCGACACCGGAGAGGAGTGCCAGCATCTCCGTGATCGGCACGGGATAGCCGGCGAGGCGGGAGTCGCGGCCGAGCGGGGTGGACGTCGTCTTCTGGCCAAGCAGCGTCGTCGGCGCCATCTGGCCGCCGGTCATGCCATAGATGCCGTTGTTGACGAAGACGTCCGTGATCGCCTCGCCCCGTGCGGCGGCGTGGACGATCTCGGCCGTGCCGATAGCCGCCAGGTCGCCATCGCCCTGGTAGGCCAGCACGAACGCGTCGGGCCGGACGCGGCGGATGCCCGTGGCCACCGCCGGCGCGCGACCGTGGGGCGCCTCCACGAAGTCGAGGGCAAGGTAGTCGTAGGCGAAGACCGCGCAGCCGACCGCGGCGACCGCGATCGTCCGGGGGCCCAGGCCAAGGTCGCCCAGGACCTCGGCCAGGATGCGATGGACGATGCCGTGTCCGCAGCCCGGGCAGTAGTGGCTCGAAACGTCCGTCAGCAGCTCAGGGCGGTGGTAGATGACCCGGGGCGGTGCTTCGGTGAGCACGGTCATGCCCGTTCCCCTTCGTCCGCGCCGGTCGTGCGGCACTCGGCCAGGAAGCGTGACCACTCCGCGGAGCCGATGAGTCCGACTGGATCGGGTTCGTCGACGGTCAACGCCTGCAACGCCGCCAGGACCTCGCCCGGCCCGGGGACCATGCCGCCGGTCCGGCCGTGGAGGGCCACCGGCGTGCGCCCCTCGACCGCCAGGCGCACGTCCTCGACGAGCTGCCCGGCCGACAACTCGACGACGAGGATGCCGCGCATCCGGGCCGCCAACTCGGCGATCGCGGCGGACGGGAACGGCCAGAGGGTGATCGGACGCAGCAGGCCCACGCGCATCCCGAGAGCCCGGGCGCGCTCGATGGCCGTCCGGGAGACCCGGGCCGCCGTGCCGTAGGCGACGATGAGGTAGTCGGCGTCGTCGAGCTGCTCCCCGGCCCAGCGGACCTCGTGTTCGGAGATCTCGCGGAACTTCGCCTGGAGATGATCGTTGTGCTCCTCGAGCGCCTCTGGCAGGAGGTGGAGCGAGCGCACGACCCGTGGCGCGCGGCCGTCGGCACCGCTCAGCGACCAATCGTCGGAGCGTGACGGCAGCGTCTGGAAGTGGGCCTCGATCGGCTCCATGGCCTGGCCGAGGATGCCGTCGGCGAGGATGATGACCGGCGTCCGGTAGCGCTCCCCGATCTCGAAGCCCTCGCGCACCAGCGCGATGGCCTCGGCGATCGACGACGGGGCCAGGACGGGCACCCGGTAGTCGCCGTGGCCGTGGCCCTTGGTGGCCTGGAAGTAGTCGGCCTGGGCGGGGCCGATGCTGCCCAGTCCCGGCCCACCGCGCATGACGTCGATGAGCAGGATGGGGA
>JBIOIE010000146.1:0-4661 GCA_044449605.1 Candidatus Limnocylindrales bacterium
CCCGCTCAGGATCCTCGAGTTCTCCCAGTCGGTGGACGTGAGCCGGTGCGAGAGGCAGACCTTGTCGACGCGGTCCAGGTAGCGTCGGTAGTCGAGGAGCCAAGCCGCCTCGCCCGGCTCGAGCGCCTTTTCGCTCCACGTTCGCTGATGCCCGAGAAAGGATCGCCGGCCCATGACGACCGTCGTGACGTCGTCGAACCGGTCGTACCACATGTTTCGAAAGAGCGGGTTGGGCTCAGTCGATGGTGGACCCGAAGTCGGATACTCCGGAAAGGCACCGCGGCCGTCCAGGGTCATGTACACGTTTGCGGTGATCTTCCGCATCGTCTCGTCCTCCTAGCCTGCGGACCCTTGCCGCGAATGCTTCCCTCGAGGCGCCGAAGCATACGCACGGAGTCCCTCGTGACGGTCATCAAACAACGAGGTCGGTTGACATATCGAACATCTGTTCTATCATGGACCGGGCCATGACGATGATCCCGGTCCGGCCCGATGAGCCCCTCGGCGGAGCCCTCGCCCGCCTCGAGGCGCGCTGGGGGAGCGCCGCGATCCGGCTCGGGAGCGGACGAAGGATCGACGCCCTGGCTCCGACCTCCGGCGCCCTCGCCCTCCTCCCGGCGCCGGAGGTCGACCCCGCCTTCAGCCCGATCCCTGACAGCGAGGTCGTGCCGACCGGCTTTCCGGCGCTCGACGCCATCCTGGGCATCGGCGGCCTGCCCCGCCGGGCCACGGCGACGTTCCGGGGCGACGCCTCGTCGGGCAAGACGACGCTCGCGCTGCGCTGCGTCAGCGCCGCCCAGTCCGCCGGCGCCATCGCCGCCTGGCTGGATCTCGGCCGTGCCTTCGACCCGCTGGAGGCGGCGGCGCGCGGCGTGGACCTGCGCTGGCTCGTGGTGCTCCGCCCGGCCGACCCGGAGGAGGGGCTGCGCCTCGCCGGCGCCCTCGTCTCGGGGCGGGCGGTCGACCTGCTCGTGCTGGACCTGCCGCCGCGCCTCCCCTCGAGCCACGAAGCGCTCCTGCGCCGCCTCGCCGCCCATGCCCGGCGCATCGGCGTGCAGCTCCTCGTGCTCGAGCCCGCCGCCCTGCCGCCCGCACTCCACGGTGCCCTCGCCGAGGCCGCCGGTCTGCGCCTCGAGCTGGGCCGTTCCGGCTGGATCCGTCTGGGGCGGGACGTCGTCGGGCAGCGCACCGCGGTGACCGTGGCCAAGAACCGCTACGGCCCGCCGGGCCGGCAGGCCGAGCTGGAGATCCGCTACCTCGACGACGGCGAGCGGTCGGCCGGCGTCGCCCACCTCCTCGACGCCGCGAGCGAGGCCGGCGGGGAGCGCCCCTCTGCCGGCGACCGACCCTCCGCCGGAGCGCGGCTTTCGCCAGATACCCACCCGGTGGGTGATAGAAGCGATCGGGCGCCTCTGGGCGTCGCGCCCCGGGCGACATCACGCTCGGATCCGCCTTCTCTGATCCCCTTGGAACGTACCTGGCCCGCCGGATACCCACCCCACGGGTACGTGGCAGAAGCGGACCCGCCAGGGGCGCAGGCCCGTGCCGCGCCGCCGGCAGCGCCCGCCCCACAGAGCGGCCATGTGCCGGCCGCTCCCCCGGGCGCTGTGCCGCGCCCCGTCCAGATGCCCCCGACCCCGCTCGTGATGGCCGACCATGCGCCTGCTCCACCTCGCCTGGCCTCATCTCCCGCTCCGCCTCGAGCTGGCCGCTCGCGGCCTGCCCTGGACTCCGGGGATGCTGCTCGTCCTGGGCGGGCAGCCCTGGGAACCGGGCACCGTGCTCGATCGCAGCCCGGCCGCGGCGCACCTCGGCGTCCGGCCCGGGCAGCCGCTGGGGAGCGCCCATAAGTTCGTCCCGGAGGCGACCTTCCTGGCGGCCGACCCGCAGGCCTACCGGGCGGCCTTCGAGGCGGCGCTCGACGTGCTCGCCGCCTTCACCCCCGCGCTGGAGGGCGAGACGGACCCGGCCGCGCCAGCCTTCGGGCGGGCGCTGCTGGGCATCGAGGGCCTCGATCGGCTGTGGGGCGACGAGATCGTCCTCGCGGCACGAGTCCGGGCCGCCCTCGAGCCGCTCCTGCCCGCCCCGCCCCGGATGGGCATCGGCAACACCCGCTTCGGGGCGGCCGTGGCCGCCGGGTTGGCGCGTGATGGCGCGCCAGTGATCGTCCCGGTGGGTGGCGCGGTGGAAGAGGCCGCGTTCCTGGCACCGCTGCCCGTCGGCCTGCTGCCCGCGCCGGACCTCCAGCCGCGCCTGGCCCTCTTCGGGCTGCGCCGGATGGGCGAGCTGGCCGCGCTGCCACGCTCGGCGGTGGTGGCGCGGTTCGGCACGCTCGGCGGGGAGCTACACGATCTCGTGCGCGGCCTGGACGGGCGGCCGCTGGTGCCGCGCCGGCCCATCGAGCGGTTGCGCGCCGACGCCGAGCTGGACCCGCCAGTCGAGCAGCTGGAGTCGCTCCGCTTCGTCCTCCACCACCTCGCCGGCGCGCTCTGCGGGCAGCTCGCCGCGCGCGGCGCGGGGGCGGCCCGGGCGCTCCTCGAGCTGGAGCTGGAGGGGACGCAGCCCTCCGCCGGGACTCCGACCCCGCGCCGCGGCGCAAGGGAGCCCCAGACGCTGCGCATCGAGCAGGTCCTGCCCGAGCCGGTGGCCATCGCGGAACTCGTCGAGCGGCTGCTCGTGGCCCGCCTCGAGACGACGACCCTCAGCGCTCCCGTCACCCGCCTCGCCCTCGAGCTGGACGGGACCGCGCCCCAGGCCGGCACGCAACTCGGGATCTTCACGCCCCAGTCGGCCAACGCCGACCGGCTGGCCTGGCAGCTCGCCGGCCTGGCCATCCGCTTCGGCCCAGACCGCATCTGGCGGGTCGAGTTGCGCGAGCCCGAAGCGCCGCTGCCCGAGGCGCGGGCCGCCTGGACGGCGGCGGCCTCGGATCCGGCGGCGGCCCGGAACCCGGCCGCCGCCCCGGCGCCGAGCGCTCCGCGGCCCGCTCCGCACCCCGCAGGGGAGGGAACCCGGTGACCCGCCTGCTCGGCCAGCAGCCCCGCATCGAGGTCGACCTCGACGATCATGGCCGGCCCGTTCGCCTGCATTGGGAGGGCTGGAGCGAATCGGTCGAGGTCTGCAACCAGTGGCGGATCGAGGAGGCCTGGTGGCGGCGGCCCATCCGGCGCGACTACTACAAGGTGGCCGGGACCCGCCTTCTCGCCCTCGTCTATCGCGATGGCGTCGACGGCACCTGGCACCTGGAGCGGGTCTTCGACTGAATCGTCCCAAAACAAGACTCGACCCCGGGGGAGACCGGGGTCGAGTCGGTGGCGGTCTCCGAACGTCCCGGCTCAGAGAGGAGGAGGGCCCGAGCCGGGGCGTCCGGACACCTTCGGTGGGAAGGAGACCGAGCACATGACGACCGACCAGCGGCTCGTGTTACGCGGGCGGCGCCCAAAAGAAGGCCCGCGGATCGGGTTCAGCGCGGGATGGCGCCGAAGACCAATGCGACCACCAGGGAGGCCAGCACGAGGACCAGGATGAGGGCGGCCACGACGTCGCGCCGGCGGAGCTTCACGGCGCCAAGGATACCGCCGTCCGCGTCCGCCGCGGTCGGGCCATCGCGCCCGCCCCAAGAGCGCCACTCGGCACTGGTTCGGCGACGCCTGCGGGCCGAAGCTCGGCGCTGGAGGTTGCGCATGACGGAGGCCCCGCTCTCGTCCTTACCCGCGCCGGCGGTGCCGATCAGCCGGCATCCGCGCGGCGCTACCTCCCTGACATCGCGCTTCCGACCCCTCGACATCGCGATCGACCGCTGCAAGGGCTGCGAGTTGTGCATCTCGGTCTGTCCGAAGGATGTACTCGAGCTCGACCTCTCGGTCGTCAACCGGCTTGGCCACCACCCCGTCCGTCTGACCGACGCTTCGGCCTGCACGAGTTGCGCCTTCTGCGCCCGGATGTGCCCCGACGCGGTCTTCACCGTGTACGCCCGACCGAAGGCGTCGTGATGGCCGTCGCCGCACCCGCCCGGATACTCATGAAGGGCAACGAGGCCATGGCCGAGGCCGCCATCCAGGCCGGCTGCGAGGCCTACTTCGGCTACCCCATCACGCCTCAGGCCGAACTGCTCGAGTGGATGGCCCGGCGGATGCCCGAGGAGGGCCGCGTCTTCGTCCAGGCCGAGAGCGAGCTGGGCGCCATCAACATGGCCCTCGGTGCCGCGGCGGCCGGGGCGCGGGTACTCGTCTCCTCGTCGAGCCCGGGCATGAGCCTGATGGCCGAGGCGATGAGCTACATGGCCGGCTCGGAGGTCCCCATCCTGCTCATCGACGTCATGCGCGGTGGGCCGGGACTGGGCAGCATCGGCCCCGCCCAGGCCGACTACTTCCAGGCCACCAAGGGCCACGGCCACGGCGACTACCGGGTGCCGGTGCTGGCGCCATCGTCCATCGCCGAGGCGATCGCGCTGGTGCGCGAGGGCTTCGAGATCGGGGAGCGTTACCGGACGCCCGTCATCCTCCTCGCCGACGGCATCCTCGGCCAGGCCATGGAGCCGATCGAGGCCCACTTCCAGACGCTGCCGTCACGCTCGGACGACTGGTCGCTGAGCGGTGCCGACGGCCGCGCGCCACGGGTCGTGCGCTCGCTCCACCTCCTGCCAGAGGCGCTCGAGGAGC
>JBIOIE010000147.1:0-4637 GCA_044449605.1 Candidatus Limnocylindrales bacterium
CTCGGGGTTGAGGCGGGCCACGATGTCGCGCGCGAGGGCCTCGCGAGCCACCGCGGAGCTGGGGGACGGCCGCGCGACGGCGCCTGGCGTGCCGGCGCCGTCGGTGGTTGTGGCCACCGGGACGGCGGCGAACCAGGCCGCGAAGTCGGCCGGCTCGCTCGGCGCGAGTGGACCGGGTGAGCCGGGCGCGTCGGCATCCCATGGGTTCAACAGGTCGTCCGGCGACGCTTCAGCCGGGACCGTCAACCGCCCGCCATCACGCCGTGTCGCCATCGCCGTCGATTCTACGGGACGACCCTTGGCGGGCGATGACGACCCGGCCATCGGCGGGAAGTTCGGCGTCGATGTCCCCGCAGTTCAGGCTGAACGACACTTGCGCCGCCCGGCTGCAGGGTCATGGTGGAGGGACCGCGAGCATCTGCGTCGCGGACGCAGTGAGCTCGTCGGAAACGGTCTGGAGGACGTTGCACCATGAATCGCATCCTCGCCCTGGTCCTGGTATCGGTCAGCCTGTCGGTCGCGGCCACGCTCCTTGCCACCTGGGCATCGATGACCTTCCGCGCGCACCATGCCGAGGGTCTCGAGGTTCCGCCGCTGGACCCGGTCGTCTGAAGCCTGGTCGATCGCCGCAGCCGACCCTGCGGAGCGATCTCACCCGGGCCGCTCGGCCCAGGTGACGCCAGGATCCGGACAGGTTGAAGGCCGGGCCTTCCGCGACGGACGACCTGGCCCTCACCGAGGCCTCGATCGCCGCTCGCCGCCACGATCTGTCTGCCCCCGGCCTGGGCAACGGCTTCGCGACGGCCATCGCACCCTGATAGGGCCGGTACCCCGCCCAGGTGTAGGCTGCCGCGGTGGTCACCACCCCCGGCCAGGGACCGCGCCCGACCGACGCCGATCGCGCCGCCGACGTCCGCCTGCTGGTGGTCGATGATCACGAGATCGTCCGCCAGGGCATCGTGACGATCCTCGACCACCGCCCGGGCTTCGCGGTCGTGGGCGAGGCGGGCACCGTGGTCGACGCCGTGGCCGAGGCCCGCCGCGTGCGACCCGACCTGATCGTGATGGATGTGCGGCTGCCCGACGGCTCAGGCGTCGAGGCCTGCCGGGAGATCCTCGCCGAGTCGCCCGCCACCCGCGTCGTCATGTTCACGGGCACCCTCGACGAGGACGGTGTCCTGGCGGCCGTGCTCGCCGGGGCGAGCGGGTATCTGCTGAAGCGGATCCGCGCGCGGGACCTGGTGACGGCCCTCGAGGCGGTCGCACGCGGCGAGTCGCTGCTCGACCCCGGGGTGACCGAGCGTGTCCGCGCGCATATCCGGCGCCTCGCGGCGGAGGGCGAGGGCGAGGGCTTCGGTGACCTGACCGTGCAGGAGCGGCGCATCCTCGCGCTGATGGCCGAGGGCCGCACCAACCGCGCCATCGCGTCGGCCATGTTCCTGTCCGAGAAGACGGTCAAGAACTACGTCAGCGCGATCCTCTCCAAACTCAACCTGGAGCGCCGCACGCAGGCGGCTGCCTTCGTCGCCCAGCACCACCGACAGGACTCGCCCGACTGAGGGCTGAGCTCCCGCCATCCGGGTAACAGGAGAGCCGGGCCATCCCGCGAAGGACGACCCGGCTCTCACCGTTTCACTGAGCGTGATGTCCGCCGACGTGAACGCCGGCGGACGCGACGGACCTCCTAGAAGTCCATGTCCCCGCCGCCACCGCCGGGATGGCCGTGGCCGTTGGAGCCGTCCTTCTTCTCGGGCAGGTCCGTGACGAGGGTCTCGGTCGTGAGCACCATGGCGCCGATGGAGGCGGCGTTCTGGAGCGCTGACCGGGTGACCTTGAGGGCATCGACGATGCCCTTGTTGAACAGGTCGCCGTCCTCGTCGCGGAGGGCATCGTAGCCGTGGCCGGGCTTCATCTTGCGCACGGCGGCGACGATGACAGAGCCCTCCTTGCCGGCGTTCTCGGCGATCTGGCGGATCGGCGCCTCCAGCGCACGGCGCAGGATGCTGATGCCGATCGCTTCGTCACCCTCGAGCTTGACCTTGTCGAGGGCCGGGATGGCCTGGAGCAGGGCGCTGCCGCCACCGGCGACCATGCCCTCCTCGATGCCCGCGCGGACCGTGGACAGGGCGTCCTCGATGCGGTGCTTCTTCTCCTTCAGCTCGACCTCGGTGGCCGCGCCGACCTTGATCACGGCGACGCCCCCGGCCAGCTTGGCCAGCCGCTCCTGGAGCTTCTCCTTGTCGTAGTCGGACGTGGTGTCCTCGATCTGGGCCTTGATCTGGGTCATGCGACCCTTGATCGCGTCCTGGCTGCCTTCGCCATCGACGATGGTCGTGTCGTCCTTGGTCGCCACGACGCGGCGCGCCTTGCCGAAGTCCTCGGCGACGACGCTGTCGAGCTTGCGACCGAGCTCCTCGCTGATGACGTTGCCACCGGTCAGGATGGCGATGTCACGCAGCATCTCCTTGCGCCGATCACCGAAGCCGGGGGCCTTGACGGCCAGCGCGGAGATGGTCTTGCGCAGGTTGTTGACGACCAGCGTGGCGAGCGCCTCACCGTCGACGTCCTCGGCGATGATGAGCACGGGCTTGCCCAGCTGGACACCCTTCTCGAGCGCAGGCAGGAGATCCTGCACGGCCGAGATCTTCTTGTCGGTGATGAGGATCATGGGCGATTCGAGGACCGACTCCATGCGGTCCGGGTTGGTCACGAAGTAGGCCGAGATGTACCCCCGGTCGAACTGCATGCCCTCGGTGTATTCCTTCTCGAGGCCGAGCGACTGCCCTTCCTCGACGGTGATGACACCGTCCTTGCCGACCTTGTCCATGACCTCGGCGATGACCTCGCCGACCTCCGGGTCGGCCGAGGAGATGGCCGCCAGGTTGGCGATGTCGGCGCGCGTCTTGAGCGGGCGGGCCTGCTTCTTGAGCTCGGCCACGACGGCCTCGACGCCCTTCTCCAGGCCGCGCTTGATGGCCATCGGGTTGGCGCCCGAGGTCACGTTCTTGAGGCCCTCGGCGACGATCGCCTGGCCCAGCACGACCGCGGTGGTGGTGCCGTCGCCGGCGACGTCGTCGGTCTTGGTGGCGACTTCCTTGAGCAGCTGGGCGCCCATGTTCTCGAAGGGCTCGTCCAGCTCGATCTCGCGGGCGATCGTCACGCCGTCGTTGGTGATGGTGGGGGCGCCGAACTTCTTGTCGAGCACGACGTTGCGGCCCTTGGGCCCGAGGGTCACCCTGACCGCATCGGCCAGGCGATCCACGCCATGCTTGAGTGACCGGCGCGCGGTCTCGTCGAAGATGAGTTGCTTAGCCACTGACGGGGTTCCCTCCTAGGAACGAAGCGACCGGGCCGTGAGGTCCGGTCGGGTGGTCCGACCGAATACCCGGCCGGTCAGTCCTCGAGGACGGCGAGGATGTCCTTCTGGCTGACGATGAGCAGTTCATCGCCCTCGATCTTGAACTCGGTGCCGGCGTACTTGGCGTAGAGGACCCGCTGGCCCTCCTTCACGTCCATCGCCTCACGCTTGCCGTCGTCCAGGATGCGGCCCGGGCCGGCGGCGATGATCGTCCCCTCCTGGGGCTTCTCCTTGGCCGTGTCGGGCAGCACGATGCCGCTCTTGGTCATCTCTTCGCGGGCCGTGGGCTTGATGACGCAACGGTCGCCCAGCGGCCGGAGCTTGGTCGAGCTGCTGGCCTTCGTCGAGCCGGATGCCTTCTTGGTGGCGGTCGCCAACGCGGATCCCTCCTGCGGTCCTGATAGGCGCGGCCCCCGGCGCGGGACAGGCTGCGGCCGGGGCCCTGCTGGGGGCGGGATCGGCCGCGCGGCGCCTTGGCCGCAGCGTCCCGACACGGTCGGGGTCGACCGCGTTCTGTGGATTAGCACTCTCCATGTGAGAGTGCTAACAGCCTAGCCGACCTGCGGCCCCCCTGTCAAGCCACCGCGCAAGGTGCCTAGACTGCGTCATGGCCACCCCGCTCCGCCTCGAGGCGCCCGTTCGCGTCCGCTTCGACGAGTGCGCCGCGGACGGCTGCGTGCGGGCCTCGGCGCTCCTGCGCTATGCCCAGGACATGGCCTGGGCCCACTCGCAAGCGGCCGGTTTCGACCGGGCCTGGTATACGGACCGCGACCTCACCTGGTTGGTGCGCTGCCTCACGCTGGAGCTGTCGGGCACCGTCGGCAGCGGGGCGACGCTGGGCGTCTCGACCGAGGTGACCGGTTGGCGGCGCGTGTGGGCGCGGCGGCGCAGCGAGATCGTCGGGCCCGACCGTGCGCCGCTGGCGGCCATCACGACCGACTGGGTGCTGCTCGGCCCGCACGGCCCGATGCGCGTCCCGCCGATCATCCAGGCGGCCTTCCCGGCGCCCCTGCCGACCTTCGCGCCGGGCCGCGTGCCATTGCCCGCGACGCCTCCCGATGCCCGCCTTGCGACCATCACCGTGCGGCGCCACGAGCTCGACCCGCTGGGCCATGCGAACCACGCGGTCTACGCCGACTGGCTCGAGGACGCCATCGCCGACGCGGGCGGCAGCGCGACGCTGACGGCTGTCCCCCGCACCGTGCGCCTGGAGTTCCTCAAGTCCGCGACAGTCGGCGCGGTCCTCACGTCCGCCACCTGGCCGACGACGGCCGGCGGC
>JBIOIE010000148.1:0-4621 GCA_044449605.1 Candidatus Limnocylindrales bacterium
GCGTTGGCCCCGGCCGAGGCCGCCTCGCACCAGCTGCTCAAGGAGCAGGTGGAGGCCGTGCTGGACTCGCTGTCGGGGAGGGAGCGGCGGGTCCTGCAGCTCCGCTTCGGCCTGGAGGATGGCCGGGCACGGACGGTGGAGGAAGTCGGCCAGAGCTTCCAGGTCACGCGCGAGCGCATCCGCCAGATCGAGGCGAAGGCGCTCCGCAAGCTCCGCCACCCGAGCCGCAGCCGCAAGCTCAAGGACTACTTGGAGTAGGGGCTGGAGAGCGGGGGAGCGGCCGCTAGGGGCGGGCTGCGGGCGTGACCCCCTGAAGGCCCGTGGGGGCGGCTATCGCTCCAACTTGCGCCACACGTACGTAACGTGCAAGCGTGGCCCTCGCCGTGCTTGTTTCTTGCCTGAGATGCACACGACTTGCCCCGACTGCAGGTTTCTTGCGTGACGCGCAAGGAACAGGTTGATACAGCCTCGTCCGTGCACGTTACGTGCGTCACACGCAAGTCCAGCGCCACCTTCAGAGCAGGACGATTCCGCTGCCACCTGGATCTCGGCCGGCCGCGAGCGCCTTGAGCATCTCCGTCCCGCCCAGCGGATAGTTGACCCGAAGCGCGGCCCCGAACTCGCGGACGATCGTGCGGTTGTGCCGGGTGTCGGCCATCAGGAGCAAGACATGATCCACGCCGCCGTCTCGGCGTTTCAGAGCCAGCCGTCGATCCAGTGCCTGCATGTCGCGAGTGCGCATCTCACCCTCGACGCCGATGCGGAACCCTTGTCCCCTGATCGCGGCGTCCCAAGCGCGCAGGTCCCCGGCACTCGGGAGCGGCACTTCGGTTCGCCACGCGAGAGACGGATGGAGCAAGGCACGGAGACGGGCGAGAAGGGCGACATGGGCGGCGTCGCGGATCGGGCTGCCGGCAGGGTAGGCTCGGACCGTGAGATCCAAGCCGACGACGCTCAAGAGACGCGCCAGCTGGTGGAGCGACGCCCCTGGCACAAGGCCGCGCTCCATCAGGCTCACACGAGACGGTGACGTTCCGGCGGCCCGGCCGACCTGTGCTTGGGTGAGACCGGCCCCGCGGCGCGCCTCGCGGAGCTCGCGTCCAAGATCGGCGGTCATCCCTCGCGAGCGGACCGTCGCACGGTCCACGGCACGCTCACGGGGTGGCATCCGGCCATGGTGATGGCGGCGTCTTGGCGGCGGCTTTCCCGCGGCTTACCGGTGGCTCACTGAGATGGCGCGCATGGCGCAACGGCCGCCGAAGGAGCCCAGCCGGGCCGGACCGCTGACGCGGCTCGGCCGGCGCTATGCGTCGAGCCGGCGGCCGTGGGCGCTCGTGACCACCGCGCTGACGATCGGCGTCGGCGTGCTCGTGGTCGGGTCGTTCGTGCTTGCCAACCGGCAGTTCGCGCTCGGGCTCGGGGCGGCGGCGTTCGCGATCGTGCTGGCCTGGCTCGTGCGCGTGCGGGAGCCGCGCTGAGGCGCGAGCCCCGCTGATGTGCGCCCTCCCCGCTGACGCGCGGACGTCCCCGCGCTGGGGCGCCGGGCCCCCGCGCTGGGGGCTGCACCGTTACGCCTCGGTGGCAGAGGCGTCCATCTGGAACGGTCGGATCAGCAGGGTCAGCGCCAGGACCACGACGATGATCGCCACCAACGCCAGGAAGCCGGCCACGAAGCTCCCGGTGCTGTCGAGCAGGATGCCCACGAGCGGTGGCCCGAAAATCGCCGACAGCAGCCCACCGACGCCGACCAACGCCTGGGCCGAAGCCGGGCTCGAACGGGCGCTGGCGGCGGCCCCGTTGAAGACGGCGGCGTAGGGCAGCCCGATGCCGACCCCGGTCACGACCAAGGCCGCGATCGCCACCGCCAGTGACGGCGCCAGGGCGATCCCGGCCAGCCCCACGGCGGCAAGCGCCAGACCGACGCGGATGAGGAGCACCGGCCGCACGCCGCCCTCGAGGATGACGCCGCCCGATGTTCGCGACAGGATGCCCGTGACGAGGGTCAGGGAGCCGATCAACCCGGCCGCCGCGACGGGTAGCGCAAAGGCGTCGGCGAGATAGAGCGTCACCCATGTCCCGACGACGATGGCCATCCCGAAGCCGCAGCTGTGGCACAGCGCGAGCAGCCAGGTGTTGCGCTCGCGGAGGGTTGCGGCCAACGCGGCCCGCGCGCCGCGGGTCGCCGGGGCCCGCGCCTCGCCTGGCGAGAAGAGCGCCCAGATGACCCACACGACGGCCACGCCGAGGCCCGAGAGGGTGAAGGCCAGGCGCCAGTCGCCGCCCGGCCCGGCGAGGACGGGGATGTAGGCGAGGGTGATGCCCGATCCGAGCAGGAACGAGGCGCCGTAGAGGCCCTGGGCGAGATGGCGCCCACGGTCGTCGAAGATCGAGCGGGTGTACGAGCTGCCGGCGGCGAAGCCGAAGCCGGAACCGAGACCGCCCAGCACCCGCCAGGCCAGGAGCGCCGGGTAGGTCGGCGCAAGCAGCCCGGTCCCGAGGTTGCCGATGACCATGAGCAGGAAGCCGAGCGTGATAGCCGGCCGGGTGCCGATGCGGTCGGCGATGGCGCCGCCCAGCAGCATCGTGCTCGCGGCCCCGGCGAAGAAGGCCGTCGCGATCGCGCCGGCGTCGCCCGACGAGAGGCCGAACTCGGCCCGGATGAAGCCAAGCACCGGGCCCTGGTTGGTGTAGTTCGTGGCCGACGCGACCGCCACGGCACAGATCAGCAGCAGCGCCCGGCGGCGCGACGAAGGGGGCACGGGCGAACTGTAGCGGCTCACGGGCGGGGGGCCGCGACCTATCCTCTGACCGTGACCGCGCTGGCCTGGCTCTTCCTCGCCGCCGCCGCCGTGGCCGCCCTCGCGAACTGGTATGCCGTCGCTGGCGCGACCCGGCACGGCCGCCTGGAGTTCGTGGCCAAGCCGGCCACGATCCTCGCCCTCATCGGCGTCGCCGAAACGATGACGCCCGACGACACCATCGTCCGCGCCTTCGTTGCCCTCGCCCTGGTCCTGTCGCTCATCGGCGACGTGGCCCTGATGCTGCCGCGCGAGCGGTTTGTCGGCGGCCTCGTAGCCTTCCTCTTCGCCCACCTCGCCTACATCGTCGGGCTCGGGATCCTCGTGGCGCGTTCGGGCTCGATCGTCGGCGCCGTCGTCGGGCTCGTCCTGGTCGGGCTCGTCGTCGGGTCCGTCGGGCGCAGGGTCTTCGCCGCCGTGGGCGCCCAACAGGCCGGGCTCCTCGGGCCGGTCGTCGCCTACATGGCCGTCATCTCGCTGATGGTCGTCGTCGCGTTCGCCACCGGCCGGCCGCTGGCGATGGCGGGCGCCGCTCTCTTCTACGCTTCGGACGCGACCCTGGCCTGGAACCGCTTCGTCGAGCGCCGCGCCTGGGGCCGGATCGCCGTCATCGCGACCTACCACGTCGGCCAGGCGCTGCTCGTGCTCTCGCTGGCGAGCCCTCTCCTCAGCTGAGGGGCAGGTCCCCGGGTTCGGGCCCGGTGGCGACGGGCATGCCGGCGCGCGACCAGTCGCTGTACGAGCCGGGGTAGAGGAGGGGATCGGGCAGCCCGGCGATGCGCATGGCCAGGGCCAGCTGGCAGGCGTTCGTGCCGCTGCCGCACGAGGTCACCACCTGCCGCCCCGTCGCGCCCAGGCCCCAGAAGCGCTCGGCCAGCTCCGTCGGGGAGAGGAAGCGACCGTCGGGGCCGAGATCGTCGGCGATCGGCGCCGAGATGGCGGTCGGGATGTGGCCGGCGACGGGGTCCACCGGCTCGGTCTCGCCCCGATAGCGCGGGCCGGCCCGGCCGTCGAGGAGGACGATCGAGCCGAGCCGCGGGACGAGCGCTTCGCGGTCGATGACCTTCGACCACTCCGGCGCCAGCTCCAGGCGGGCGGGCGGGAAGGTCGGGACCTCGGTGGTCAAGGGGAAGCCGGCCGCCGTCCAGGCCTCGATGCCGCCGTCGAGCACGGCGACGTCGCGATGGCCGAGGTCGTCGAGCATCCACCAGAGCCGGGAGGCGACCCCGCCACCGGCGTCGTCGTAGGCGACCACGAGGTCGTCGTTGCCGATGCCGAGCGCGCCCAACCGCGCGGCGAAGAGGGCCGGGTGGGGGAGCGGATGACGGCCCGGGCCCGTCGCGGCGCTGAGGTCCGTGTCGAGGTCGAGGAAGATCGCGTCGGGAAGATGGCCGCCCTGGTACGCGGCATGGCCGGCGCCGGGCCGGCCCAGGTACCAGCGCAGGTCGGCGATGCGCAGGCGGGGGTGGGCCGCCCGTTCGTGGAGGGCCTCGGCCGAGATCAGGGTCATCGCCGGCAGTATGCCAGCGGACGCTCTGGGCATCTCGAAATGCCGCGGACGCTGGGCACCTCGAAAGTCCTGCGGACGCTGGGCACCTCGAAAGTCCCGCGGACGCTGGGCGCCTCGAAAGTCCTGGCAGGACGGTATGCGACGTGCACGGCCGTCGCCCTGCCGATCCTGATCCCGACAGGACCGAAACGCGCATGAAGGAGGCCCGAAATGCGGGCTGGCGTCCTGGCAGGACGATCCTCGGCATCTGGAGCGTCGAATGTGCTCGTTACGATCCTGGTGGGACTGTCGACCTGCCGCTCCAGCGCATCGA
>JBIOIE010000149.1:0-4577 GCA_044449605.1 Candidatus Limnocylindrales bacterium
AGGCTGTCGAGGTGGCGCACCGTGGCCTTGACGGAGTCGCTGAAGACGTAGCCGACGAGGTGCGGCGCTCCGCCGTTGCTGTAGTCGTACTGGGGCTGGAGGTTCAGCGCCGAGGTGGTCAGGTCGACGTCGGCGATGCCGGCCTTCTTGAGGGCATCGATGACGGCGGTCATGGCGACGGCCGCGTCGTTGCGCGCAGCTTTGACCGTGGTGCGCTGGAAGCTGACACCGAGCTGGACGTCGGCGACGTCCGGGCTGAGGGTGACGTTGCCGGTGCCGGTCACGCTGATCGAGTGCTCCGGCGTGGTCCCGGTGTCGACGGCGGCCGCGTTGCGGGGCGTCAGCGCGGGACCGGCGAGCAGGGCCAGGACGGCGGTCGCTGCCAGGCCGACGACGAGGGCCCGGACGCGGGAGCCCGCTTCGGGAAGAGTGATCGTGGTCGACATCGGATGGCTCCTGGGAAGGGGCCGCACGGGGAGGGTGGCGGCGTGCTGCCTCGACGCCGGATGCCTGCCCGCGGTTCCCCGCGCCCGCGGGGGGCGGCCGGCTTGGAGGAGCCATATGCTGGCCCCGATGTCTCGGATCGACGACTATCGCCGCGCGCTGGTGGGTCTCACCGATCCGGAGCCGTTCGCCCTGGCCGAGTCGGGGCTGCCCGGACCGCGCGGCAACCTCGAGCTGATCGCGGCCCTCGCCGAGGTGACCCCCGAGGCGACGCTGCGGCGCTGGGCGGCGCTGTCGCCGGCCGAGGCGCCCGGCGACCAGCCCCCCCTCGTCCTGGCCGTGGCGGGGATCGTCGGGCTGGGCCGCCTGCTGGACCGGGATCCGCGGATCCTCGACCTGCTCCACGGCTTGGCCGGCGACCCGCGCTGGCGCGTCCGGGAGGGCGTGGCCATGGCCCTCCAGGCGGCCGGGATGGCCGACCCGGGTGGGCTCGTCGAGCGACTCCGGTCGTGGGTGAGCGACCCGGATCCGTTCGTCCGGCGCGCCGTGGTCGCCGGCCTGTGCGAGCCGGCGCTCCTCCGTGACGCCTCGGTCGCGGCCCGTGTCGTCGCCGTGCTCGACGCGCTGACCGCCTCGCTCGTGGGGCTCGCCGAACGGCGGACAGAGCCGGGCCGCGTATTGCGCCAGGCCCTCGGCTACGGCTGGAGCGTGGCCATCATCGGCGCCCCCGCGGCTGGCAAGGCGGCCTTCGGACGGTGGCTCGCGAGTCCCGATCCCGATATCCGCTGGGTCGTCCGCGAGAACCTCGGCAAGGCCCGCCTGACTGCCCTGGATCGGAGCTGGGTGGCCGACTGCCGGGCCCGGCTCTCGGCCGCCATGGACGGCGACTGACCCTCCCCGTCCTCGAGCGTATGCTGCCCCCGATGGGCAAGGATCAAGGACATCTGCCTGAGGGCACCGAGCTCGAACGCTGGGTCCGCCTGCGCCGCCGCCTGAACGCCCCACCGGAGCGCGTCTACCGGTCGTGGTCGGATCCAGAGGAACTGGCCCGCTGGTTCCCCGAGCAGGTCGAGGGCGGGCTGGCTGTCGGTTCGCGCTCGGTGCTGGTGTGGCCCGATCGTCGGCTGTGGTGGGACGTGACCGAGGCCCAGCCCAACTCGCGCTTCGCCTTCCGTTGGCCCTGGCTGGCCGACGAGTCGCTGGTCACGGGTGTACGGGTGGCGATCGCCCCGGCTGGCTACGGCAGCCGGCTCGAGTTGGTCGATGGCCCGTTCCCGCTCGACCGCCCGGGGGCGATCGACGCCTGGGCGGAGGCCATCGAGGGCTGGAGCGAGGCCCTGGCCTTGCTTCGTGCCCACCTCGACTTCAGCGTGGACCTGCGCCCGCGCGGCTGACCGATCTGTCCGTGATCACCGTCAACGGGATCGTCCATCGGGTCGTACCCGGACCCGAGCGCAGCCTCCTCCATGTCCTGCGCGAGGAGCTTGGGCTGAGCGGGGCAAAGCCCGGCTGCGGGGAGGGCGTCTGTGGCGCCTGCACCGTCCTCCTCGACGGCGAGCCGGTCCGCTCGTGCCGCGTGTGGGTCGCTGCGGCCGAGGGCCGCGCGGTCACGACCATCGAGGGCCTGGCCGTCGGCGGTCGGCTGCATCCGGTCCAACAGGCCTTCCTCGACGAGGGCGCGTTCCAGTGCGGCTATTGCACGCCAGGGACGGTCATGGCCACGACGGCGCTCCTGGCGTCGGACCCGAAACCCGACGATGCGCGCATCCAGACGGCCCTGGCCGTCAACGTCTGCCGCTGCTGCACGTATCCGCGCATCCTCAGGGCGGTCCACCGGGCCTCCGAGCTGATCTCGGGCGGGGGAGGGTCAGACGCTGCACCGCGAGCCGCCGACCGCGACGGAGCCACCGTCGACCTGGGCCGCCCACGGCGCCCGTGGGACACGCTCCCGTCCGCCGAGCGGGACTACTTCGCCGTCCTCCCGGACGGCCTGGTCGTCGTCCTCGAGCCGGAGGTGGCGGGGTCCGGCGCGTGGACGACCAGCGCCGGGGCCTGGATCCACGTCGGCGGCGACGGCACGGTGACCGGCTTCAGCGGCAAGGTCGACGTAGGCCAGGACAACCGGACGGCCCTGGCCCTGCGTGTCGCGGAGGAGTTGCACGTCCCGCTCACGGCCGTGCGCATCGTGATGGGCGACACGGACCTGTGCCCATTTGACATGGGCACGTTCGGCAGCCGCTCGATGCCCGACGCCGCAGAGCAGTCGCGCCGCGCGGCCGCGGCCACCCGCGAGGCGCTTGTCGACTTGGCCGCGGCCAGCTGGGGGGTCGCGGCGGATGGACTGCGCGCGGTGGAGGGACGGGTGGTCCATAGCGCGGGCGGGCGCTCGGCGGGATACGGCGAGTTGGTGACCGGTCAACGCCTGGTCCGGACCGGAGCGCCGGCCGGCGCCCTGACCCCGGGCCCGCAGGAGCGCCTGGTCGGACAGCCGACGGCGCGGATCGGGGCGCGTGCGATCGTGACCGGCGCGAAGCCCTTCCCGTCCGACGTCGCCCGTCCCGGGATGCTCCACGGGCGCGTCCTGCGACCGCCCGCATTCGGGGCGCGCCTTCGCTCGGCCAAGCTCCCCCAGGCGCGGGCGGTGCCCGGCGCCGTCGTCGTCCGCGAAGGTTCGTTCATCGGCGTGGCGGCTCCGGATCCGCTCATCGCCAGCCGCGCGTTGAAGGCCATCGAAGCGCGCTGGGATCTGCCGGCCGGGTCATCCGAGGCCGATCTGGCCGGCCACCTCCGCACGCACCCGGTCGAGGAGGAGGGCTGGGAGGGTGGCTTCCACGAGGAGACTGGCGACCCGGACGCGGCCCTCGCTGTGGCACCGGTGCGGATGGCCGCGACCTACACGACGGCCTACATCGCCCATGTGCCCCTGGAGACGCACGTCGCCCTGGCCGAGTGGGACGACGCCGGCCGGTTGACCGTGTGGACCGGCACGCAGGTGCCGTTCGGGGTCCGCGAGGAGCTGGCCGAGGCGCTGGCGGTGGCCGAGGAGCACGTCCGCGTGATCGTGCCCGACAGCGGCGGCGGCTTTGGCGGCAAGCACGCGGGCGCGGTGGCGCTCGAGGCCGCCCGGCTCGCTCGGGCCAGCGGCCGGCCCGTCAAAGTCCGCTGGAACCGCGGCGAGGAGTTCAGCGCCGGCTACCTGCGTCCCGCGGCCGTCATCGATGTCCGCAGCGGGGCCAGCGCCGAGGGCCGGATCGGCGCCTGGGAGATGCGCAACATCAACTCGGGTCGTTTCGGCGTGGTCGGCCCCTACGAGGTCCCGAACCAGCGCCTCGTCTACCAGCCGGCCGAGTCGCCGCTGCCCCAGGGCTCCTATCGCGCCCTGGCCGCCACCGCCAACCACTTCGCGCGCGAGTCGCACATGGACGAGTTGGCCGACGCTCTCGGCGCCGACCCGCTCGAGTTGCGCCTGAGCCACCTGGCCGATGAGCGCCTCGTCGCCGTCCTGCGCGCCGCGGCCGAACGAGCCGGCTGGGCCCAGCGACCCCGCCAACGCGGAGGCGGCATGGGCCTCGCCTGCGGCGTGGAGAAGGGCGCCCGGGTGGCCACCTGCGCCGAGGTGCGGGTCGGGGAGGACGGGCATCTCGAGGTGCTTCGCCTCGTGACCGCCTTCGAATGCGGCGCCATCGTCAACCCCGACGGCCTGGCCAACCAGGTCGAGGGCGCGACCGTGATGGGCCTCGGCGGGGCGCTCTTCGAGGCGATCCATTTCGAGCAGGGTCGCATCGTGAACGGATCCATGACGGATTACCGCGTCCCGCGCCTGGCCGACGTGCCGCCGCTCGAGGTGGTGCTCCTCGACCGCCGCGACCTGCCCTCCGCGGGGGCCGGCGAGACGCCCATCATCGCCGTGGCGCCGGCAATCGCCAACGCGATCTTCGCGGCGAGCGGCGTGCGCCTGCGCTCGCTGCCGCTGGCGCCTGAAGGCGTCGTCATCGGCTGAGGGTATGGAGTCTGGGCGGCCGGTGGGCTATCATCGCGGTCCCCGGCGATGGTCATCGACGACCGACCTGGGAATCGTCGGATGGGTGACACCGAGGCCGTCACCCGGAGCGCTGGACTGGCCCCAGCACGCG
>JBIOIE010000150.1:0-4543 GCA_044449605.1 Candidatus Limnocylindrales bacterium
CAGGCGCCCGCCGCTGATCTCGTCGACCGTGGCCGCCTTCTTGGCCAGCATCGCCGGGTTGTGGAAGCTCGTGCAGGCGACCAGCGGCCCGATCTCCACCCGCTCGGTCGAGGCCGCCAGCGCGGCGAGGATCGACCAGGCTTCCCACGGCCCGCGCGAGCGGTCGCCCGGCCGCCGGTAGAGGAGGTGGTCGCCGTACCAGACCGAGTCGTAGCCGAGCGCCTCGGCGCGGCGAGCCATGGCGCGCAGTTCGGGCCAGCGCACCTCGCGCTCGACCTCGGGCAGTTGCACCCCGACCTTGAGTGGACGCACTTCGGCTGACCTCGTGGGCCTCCCCCGCGCCGAGTATCTTGCCATCACCACGCCGGCACAGGCAGGAGGGTCGCGATGACGACAGGGATGCTCGGTCAGCTCGGCCTCGGGGTCATCGGCCGCCACTACGCTGAGCACCTCGTGCGCCGCCACGGGGACCTGGCCGTCTACGACATCGTGCCCGAGCGGGTGGCCGACCTCGTGGCTCTCGGCGCGACCGCGGCGACCTCGCCGTGCGACCTCGGGTCAAAGGCCACGACCGTGGTCGTGTCGCTGCCCAACCCGGCCGCGGTCGAAGCGGCCCTGACCGGCCAGGACGGGCTGTTCGCGGGCATGGCGCCCGGCGGCCTGGTCATCGACGCCAGCACGGTCGACCCGGTCACCAGCCGGAAGATGCACGACCTCGCCGCCGAGCGCGGCATCGGCTACCTGGACGCGCCGGTGAGCGGAGGCGAGCCGATGAGCCCGGGCGAGATCGGCGCCAGCAAGGCGAACGTGACCTTCATCGTCGGCGGCGATGCCGCGGACTTCGATCGCGCCCGGCCGACGCTGCGCATGCTCGGCAAGCGCTGGTTCCACGTCGGCGGCCCGGGCGCGGGCAGCACGGTCAAGCTCATCAGCAACCTCATCGCCGGTCTGCACAACCTCGTCGCCGCGGAGGGGATGGCCCTCGGCGCGGCCGCTGGCTTCAGCCCCGAGCGATTGCTCGAGGTCTTCGACGGCACCGATGCCCGGAGCTACCACCTCACCGACTACGCCGCCCCCCGCCTGGCGGCTCACGACTTCGAGCCCGGCTTCAGCGTCGACCTCCAGCTCAAGGACCACCGCCTGGCGGCGGACCTCGGCCACACGCTCGGCGTGCCGCTGCTGTTCAACCAGCTGGCGGTGACCGTCTACGAGATGATCCACGCCGACGGTTCGGGCAGCAAGGACATCTGCGTGGCCTTCCCGTTCCTGGCCGGCCTCGCCGGCGCCGACCTCGACGCGCCCAGGTCGAGCCGCGCGTAGCTCGGTGTAGACTCGGGCCGATCGAACCGTGCGGAGCCGAGACGACCATGGCGATGCCGAATCAGCAGCTCCAGGGCAGGACCGCCGTCCAGCCCAACACCCTGTCGGGCGAGGCCGAGCCCAATACCCTGAGCTCGATGCGCGACGCCACCACCGGCCGCCAGGCGGGCGGCTGGACCACGCAGGCGCGGCAGAGGGCGGCCGCGGGCACGCGACGTGCCGCCGCTCCCCGGCCCGGTCTGCCGCTGGTCCGCCTCGCGGGCTGGGTCCTGATCATCATCGTCATCCTGGTGATCCTCGGCCAGGGGCGTTGACTTCCGCTCGTCGGCGTCGTTTGACCCACCCCTGACCCTCGGCTACACTCCGCGAGCCCTCGCGCCGGGCGCCCGAAAACGGGCCCGCGACGCGCACACCGCTCCGGAACGGCCGGCCCGGCGGATCGTGAACGGGCGGAGCGAAGCCGGCTTGGGAGGTGTTTCCGGATTGGCGGAAGTCCGCGTCGGGGAGAACGAGTCGTTCGAGAGCGCACTGCGACGCTTCAACAAGAAGATCCAGCAGAGCGGCATCCTCGCCGAGGCTCGTCGTCGCGAGCACTACGAGAAGCCGAGCGTCAAGCGCAAGCGCAAGGAAGCGAAGCGCAAGAAGGCCGCCCGCCAGGGTTAGGCAGGTCCCGTCCGGCCGTCACGACGGATCGGCCGGGGATCGACCCGACCCGGGGCGCCAGGCTCCAGGAGCCATCCCGGTGACCCTCGCCCAAGACCTCAAGACCGCCATGACTGCGGCGATGCGCAGCCAGGACGCGTTCCGGCGCGACACGCTGCGGATGCTGGTCGCTGCCGCCTACAACGCCGAGAAGGCCGCCCGACGGCCGCTGAGCGACGATGAGGTCGTGGTCGTGCTCACCCGTGAAGTGCGCATGCGCCGAGAGTCGGTCGAGGCCTACGAAAAAGCCGGCCGCACCGATCTCGCCGCCAGGGAGGCGGCCGAGATCGAGATCATCGCCGGGTTCCTCCCGCAGCCGCTCTCCGAGGACGAGTTGTGGGCCCTGGTCAGCGCCGCGGTCGACGAGTCCGGGGCGAGGTCCGCCCGGGACCTGGGCAAGGTCATGGCCGTGCTCAGCCCGCGGACCCGCGGCCGGGCCGACGGCAAGACGGTCAGCGGGCTGGTGGCCAGCGAGCTGGCCCGGCGCGACCTCGCCGCCCACGCCCACGGAGGCTGAGACAGGCACATGCTCGCCCAACGTGCCCTGTCGGCCTCCGGATTCTCGCGCCGGGACGCCCTGCGGCTGACCATCTCGGTGGCCCTCCTGGTCGTCTTCCTGACGGCCATCCTGGCCGCCGACCTGATCCCGCGGGAAGCTTTCCAGGGGACGGTCGGGGACCTCGCGCCCAGCGACGTCTACGCTCCGCGAGCCACGACGCTGGTCAGCCAGGCGGCGACCGATGCGGCCCGGGCGGAGGCGCGCCGGACCGTGGACTTCGTCTACGACTACACCCCCACCGGGGCCCAGCTGGCGGCCGCCCAGCAGCTGGCGGTCCTCGATCGCACCGTCGCCGGCGTCGACACCGCCTTTGCGGCCGCCATCACCGACCAGGCCCGCAAGGAGGCCCTGGCCACGGCTGTGCCCGGCCTCCCTGCCGATGCGGTGGCCACCCTCCAGGGCCTCGACAAGGCCGCCTGGCAGAGCCTGCGTGCCGAGATGGAGCGCGTCCTCGACGCGGCCCAGCGCCAGGAGGTCCGAGACACCGACCTTCCCGCTGCCCGCGCCGCGCTCGCACAGCGCGTCGCGCTGACCTTCCCGGACGATCAGCGCACGCTCGCGGGCCTGATCCTCGCCCCGTTGCTGGTCGCGAACTCGAGCTATGACGCGGCCGCCACGGAGCGTGCCCGCGATCAGGCCGCCGCGGCCGTGGCGCCCCTCATGGTCGACATCAAGCAGGGCGAGCTGATCGTCCAGGCCGGCGCGCGCCTGACCGCGACCGACCTCGAGAAGCTCTCCGCCCTCGGTGTCCTCGACGCCCAGCCGGACCGGGTGCGCATCGGCGGCTGGCTGCTCCTGTCGGTGCTGACGGTGGCGGTCCTGCTCGGCTGGGTGTGGCGCTACCGGCCGGCCTTCTGGCACCGCAACAACGCGCTGCTCCTGCTTGGCCTCTTCCTGGTCGTGGCGACCCTCGGCCTGCGCCTGACCGCCGACCGGCCGATCCTGCCCTTCCTGGCCCCTCTCGCCGCCCCGGCCCTGCTGGCCGCGATCCTCCTCGACGCCGGCACGGCGGTGATGATCACGGCCATCATCGGCGTCTTCGCCGCGGTCGCCTCGGGCTCGAGCGAGGTCGCCGTCTACGTCCTGCTGGGCAGCCTGGCCGGCATCATCGCCGTCCGGAGGGGCGAGCGCTTCGCCCAGTTCGGCCAGGCGGCCGTCCTGATCGGCCTCGTCAACGTGGCCGTAGTGGGCGTCTTCGGCCTGCTCGGCCAACACGACTTCTGGGGCACGCTCCAGCTCATGGGCGCGGGCGCCGCGGCGGCGGTCGGATCGGCCGTCGCAGCCGTCGGCACCTTCGCCGTGCTCGGGAACCTGTTCGGTTTCACGACGTCGTTCCAGCTGCTCGAGCTGGCCAACCCCTCGCAGCCGCTCCTGCGCCGGCTCCTGCTCGAGACGCCGGGTACCTACCACCACTCGCTGATGGTCGGCAACCTCGGTGAGCGGGCGGCCGAGGCGATCGGCGCGGACCCTCTGCTCGTGCGGGTGGCCGCCTACTACCACGACATCGGGAAGCTCGGCAATCCGCTCGGCTTCATCGAGAACCAGGCCGGCGGCGAGAACGTCCACGACCTCCTCTCGCCGGAGGAGTCGGCGGTGATGCTCAAGGGCCACGTCGCCGCGGGCATCGACATCGCCTACCAGTACAAGTTGCCCAAGCCGCTCATCGCCTTCATCCCCCAGCACCATGGGACGGCGCCGATCAGCTACTTCCACGACAAGGCCACCAACGAGGCCATCGCCGCTTCGGGGGCTCGCCCGGGCACGCCCGAGGCGGAGGCCGCGGCGGCGACGATCGACGTCGGACGCTTCCGCCACTCGGGCCCCAAACCGCAATCGCGGGAGGCGGCCATCCTCATGCTCGCGGACGGAGTCGAGGCCTCGGTGCGCTCCCTGACCAGCCAGGACGAGCCGGCCATCCGGGCCATGGTCGACCGCATCATCCGGGAGCGCCTCGAGGACGGC
>JBIOIE010000151.1:0-4508 GCA_044449605.1 Candidatus Limnocylindrales bacterium
GTATTCGTTCGTCCAGGCCCTCATCCGCGAGGTCGCCTACAACACCCTCGCCAAACGGGATCGCAAGAGCCGCCACCTTGCGGCGGCGCGCTTCTTCGAGAGCCTCGGGACCGACGAGATCGCCGGCGGCCTGGCCGGCCACTACCTCGCTGCGTACCAGAACAGCCTGGAGGGTCCGGAGGCCGACGCACTCGCCGTCCAGGCCCGGATCGCGCTCACGGCGGCGGCCGAGCGGGCCGCGGCCCTCAGATCGCACGACCAGGCATTGCGCTACTTCGAGCAGGCGCTGGTGGTCACGGTCGACCCGACCGACACCGCGGTCCTGCTCGAGCGCGCTGGGGCCGCTGCGAGCGCCGCGGGACATCATGCGAACGCGGAATCGCTCTATCGCCGTGCTGCCGACGCGTTCCGAGGCCTCGGTGACCGGGTTGCGGAGGCACGCACGACGGCGTCGATCGCCTTCGTCATGCTGAACGCGGGCCGGGTGGCCGATGCGATCGCGCTACTCGAACCCGCCGCCGCCGCCTTCGCCGACATCGAGAGCGACCCGGCCGTGATCGCCCTCGATGCCCAGCTCGCCCGGGCGCACTTCCTCGCCGAGCACAACGAGGTCGCGCTCGAGTGGGCCGACCGGACGATCCGAGCCGCGGAGCGGAACGACCTCGTCGCGATCGTCGCCGACACGCTGGTCACGAAGGGAGCGCTGCTCCCGTTCCTCGGTCGACCACACGAGGGGCTGGCCCTCATGGAAGGTGCGCTCCGCCTCAGCGAGGCCAACGACCTGCACTTCGTGTCCCTTCGGGCGTACATCAACCTGTCCGCGGCCCTGGGCGCCACCGATGCGCGAACCGCCACCGCCATCGCCCGAGCCGGGCTCGAGCTCGCCCGGCGTCTCGGCCTGACCCAGTGGGCGTTGACCCTCGTCCAGAACGCCGCGTCGTCATGCGTCCGGATCGGCGACTGGGACTGGGCCGTCACGGAGAGCGAGGAAGCGTTGACCTTCGACCTCGACCCCGAGTCGCGGCTCAACGTCCTGTCGAACCTCTCCGACCTCCGGGAGATGCGTGGCGAGTCCATCGAGGCGGCCCTTGCCGAGATGGAGCAACTCCTGGGGGGACGCGCCGAGCCGAGTCTCGCCACGGCCCTGCAAGACGTGCGCACGACGGTCGCCTTCGTCGAAGGCGACTTCCCGCTGGCTCGGAAGCTGGCCGCGGACTTCGCCCGCATGTCGCACCTGGCCGCGCCGTCGATGTGGCCGTACGCGGCGAGGTGCGCCCTCTGGTCCGGCGACGCCACCGCGGCCGCAGCCGACCTCGAACAGCTCGATGCGACCGACAGGCGCGGCCCGATGATCGAGGCGGATCGGCGGACGATCCGGGCCGGGATCGCGGCGCTCGAGGGCCGCCTGGCTGACGCGGTGGCCGGCTACCGCGATGCCGCGCGACGGTGGCGTGATCTGGGGGTAGGTTTCGACCTCGCCCTGTGCGACCTTGACGCGGTGCGGTTCCTCGGCGACGCCGACCCCAAGCTTGCGCACGAGGCGGCCGACGAGGCCCGCGGGATCTTCACGCGACTTGGGGCGAAGCCGTTCCTCGCGCGGCTGGACGTAGCTGTGGAGCGGCCGTCGCCGTCCGTGGCCGAGCCGACGCGAGCCCGGGATGCATCCACCGTCTGAGGGACCTCGATGGTCGCTCGCGGCGCCTGCCGAGGGTGCACATAGGAGCGCATGGCGGGTCCGAATGGAGGGTGACTTCGGTCCGTTCGGCCCTGTGCGGCCGCGACTCGGTCGCGGATGGTTGGCGGCAGAAAGGGCGTGCAGATGCAGACGCAACAACAGCTGCTGGTCGCCGACGTCATGACCATCGACCCGGTCGTGGTGCACGTCGACGCTTCCCTCGAGGAGGCGGCACATCTGCTGCGGGCGTACTCGATCACCGGCCTGCCGGTCGTGGACGAGGCCGGGGATCTCGTCGGGGTCATCAGCCAGACCGACCTCGTGGAGGCCCAGGATTCGCCCGTCAGCCGCCTCGTTCGGGGCCAGCAGAGCGGGCTGCGCGTCGGCGAACTGATGACCTCGCCGGCGGTCACCGTGCCCATGGCTGGCCAGCTAGACGAAGCGGCCCGCCTGATGATCGACCGTCGCGTCCACCGGCTGGTCGCGATCGACGACGCCGGCCACCCGGTCGGCGTCCTGTCGGCGATGGACTTCGTCGCACTGTACGCCGAGACCTAGCACAATACGGTCGATGGAAACCGACGCCCGCCCGCGGGACGATGGTGGCCGACCGTGGGTCATCAAGCTGCACCGACGCCTGAACGCACCGCCGCAGCGCGCCTTCCGAGCCTGGGCCGACCCTGACGAGCTCGTCCGCTGGCTGCCCTCGCGTATCGAAGGCGGGCTGGCCGTCGATACCCGATCCACCCTGGTCTGGCGGGACGAACGCGTGTGGTGGGACGTGACGGAGGCCGAGCCCGACCGCCTCTTCACGTTTCGGCGCCCATGGTCCGCGGACGAGACGCTGGTCACGCTCGTGACGGTCCGGATCGAGACGGTCGGCTACGGCAGCCGCCTGCACCTCGAGGACGGTCCGTTCCCCGTGGACCAGCCCGCCGCGCTCGAGGGTTGGAAGAGTGCCCTGGAGCACTGGGTGTGGGCGCTCGCCCAGCTGCGGGCGTACCTCGACTTCAGCGTCGACCTGCGCTGGCGCTCCGGCTCGTGATCCCCGACGACCTGGCGTACCTGCTGCGGACGAACGTCCCGGCGCACGTCACGCTGGCGAAGGCGGACGGGTCGCTGGTGACCCACGTCATGTGGGTCGACTACGACGGGGAGCACATCCTGACCAGCTCGCCGACCGGCTCGTACAAGAGCCGCGCCCTGCGCCGCCGGCCCAACGTCGCCATCTCGGTCGTTGACCCGGCCGACCCGTGGCGGCGCCTGTCGGTCAGCGCGCACGTCACCGAGATCCACGACGACGAGCAGCTCGCCTTCATCAACCGCATGTCACAGCGGTACGTCGGCGCGCCGTACCAGCGCCCTGGTGCGCGCGAGATTTTCGTCATCACGCCAGACCTGGTCCGGTCGTTCCTGGGCCGCCGCTGAGGCGGCTGACGCGATGCGCTACGTCGAAGTGGACGGCCTGCGCCTCTCGGTGATCGGTCTCGGGACCTGGCAGTTCGGCTCGCGGGAATGGGGCTACGGGGCCTCCTATGCGGCCGAGATCGCCCCGGCCATCGTGCGACGGGCCATCGAGCTCGGGGTCACGCTCATCGACACGGCCGAGATCTACGGCTTCGGGCGGTCGGAGCGCATCGTCGGCCGGGCCATCGCCGCCGACCGCGAGGCCGTCGTGCTGGCCACGAAGCTCGTGCCCGCGCTGCCCCTGCCGGCCGTCGTGGACTGGCAGGTCCGCGGCAGCCTGCGACGCCTCGACGTGCAGGCGATCGACCTGTACCAGGTCCACTTCCCCAACCCCTTCGCGTCGCCGCGCGCGACCATGGCTCCACTGCGGCCCCTCCTGGCGCGAGGCGTCGTGCGCCACGTGGGCGTCAGCAATCACTCGCTCGGGCGCTGGCGGGCGAGCGAGCGCAGCCTGGGTCGGCCGATCCTCACCAACCAGGTCCGTTTCAGCTTGACCGCGCCCATGCCCCGCTGGGAGTTGGTGCCCTTTGCCCGAGAGCAGGGGCGCCTCGTGATCGCCTACAGCCCACTCGGACAGGGCCTCCTGAGCGGGCGCCACGCGCTCGGCGACACCGCACCGGCCGACGTGCGTCGGCGGAGCCGCCTGTTCCAGCCGCGCACCATGGCGCTGGCGGCGCCGCTACTCGAGACGCTTCGCTCGGTGGCCGCGGCGCACGCAGCCACTCCGGCCCAGGTGGCCCTGGCCTGGCTGATCGCCCAGGGCCCCGTGGTGGCCATCCCGGGCGCGCGCACCGTCGCCCAGCTCGAGGAGAACGTGGCGGCAGCCGATCTCGAACTCGATCCCGCGGAGCTCGAGCAGCTGACCGCGGCGTCGTCCCGCTTCGAGCTCGCGACCCGCCGGTAGGAACGCTGGGCTAGCGCCTAAGCTCCGGGTCAGGAGGAACCGATGCCCTGTTGTGCCCTTGCCGTCCTCGGCCTCATCGGCCCGCGCGCGCTGATCATCTTCTGGTGGGTGGTGGACGCCCAGCACTGGAACGCCGTCTTCGGGACGCTCATCCTGCCCCTGCTGGGCTTCCTGTTCCTGCCCTGGACGACCATCGCGTACGTGCTGGTCTGGTCGGTCGGCGGCCTCAGCCCCTTCGGCTGGCTGATCGTGCTACTGGCGTTCCTGTTCGACGTCGGGTTCTACGGCGGCGGGGCCATGGGTCGTGACCGATACGGTTGGGGCCGCAGCGTCTGACCGTGGCGGCCGAGCGCTGCGGTGATCCGGGCCCGGTAAACGAAGTGGGCCCAGCCACGAGGGGCCCAGTCCCCTCTGCCGGGGTATCCGGTGGGCCCATCCAACCCGCGTAAGGCCAGACCCACA
>JBIOIE010000152.1:0-4457 GCA_044449605.1 Candidatus Limnocylindrales bacterium
CCCCGTGGTCCGGCCACTCGTCGCCGGCCGTGAGCCCCTCTCGGCCGTGCGCGATCTGCTGGCCGCGCGTCGCCGCTTCTACGGCGCGGTCGAGTCGGTCGACGGCAGCGGGCGGATCGAGGACGTCGCCGGCAGGCTGGCAGCGCGCCTCGAGCGGCCCGCACCCGAGGGCACCCGGCTGATGCTCGCGGAGACGCGCGTGGGCCGGCTGGACCTCGGATACGGCCACGCCGCACGGGGGGCAGTCGAGGCGCTGGCCGGCCTCGGAGCACGGCGGGCGACACTGGCCAGCGAGCCCGAGGCCTGGCGCCGGCACGGCGAGCGACTCGCGGGTGCCCTGGCTGGGGCCGGCGTGGAGGTGCTGCCGTTGCTCCTGCCGCGGGGCGAGCGGGCCAAGACCCTGCGCGCCTGGGAGGCCGCCCTACGCGAGCTGGCCCGGCGGCGCATGGAGCGTGGCGAGCCGATCGTCGCCATCGGCGGCGGCGCGCTCGGGGACGCGGCCGGCTTCCTGGCCGCGACCTGGCTGCGCGGCGTGCCCCTCGTCGCCGTACCCACGACGCTCCTCGGCCAGATCGACGCGGCCATCGGCGGCAAGACCGCCCTCGACCTGCCCGAGGGCAAGAACCTGGTCGGCGTCTTCCAGCAGCCGGCGGCCATCGTCCTCGACATCGAGCTGCTGGCGACGCTGCCCTCCCGCGAGCGCCGGGCGGCGCTCGGGGAGGCGGTGAAGTACGCCGCGCTCGGCGACGAGCGGCTCTTCGCTCTCCTCGAGGCCGAGGGGCCGGCCCTCGCCTCCGGGGATCCGTCGGCGGTCGAGTCGGGCGCGCTGGCCGAGCTGGTCGAGCGCTGCGCGTGGGCCAAGGTCGAGGTCGTCAGCGAGGACGAGCGCGAGGCCGGCCCGCGCATCCGGCTCAACCTCGGCCACTCGCTCGGGCATGCCATCGAGACCGCGTCCGGCTTCCGGGGCATCCTCCACGGCGAGGCGGTCGCCCACGGGCTACGCGGGGCGGTCGCGATCGGGCTGGCGGTGGGCGTGACCCCGCCCGAACGGGCTGGTCGCATCGTCGGGCTCCTCGATGGCCTCGGCCTGGCGACGTCGTCCCCCGCCGTATCGGCTGCCCAGGTGGCCGCCGCCCTCGGGGCCGACAAGAAGGTCTCCGGCGGGCGGCTGCGCTGGGTGCTCCCAACGGCCGATGGCGTCGTGATTCGGGACGACGTGCCCGACGCGGCCGTCGAAGCGGGCATCGCCGCGGCCTTGGCCGGTCGTCCGCAAGCTCGGCGGCGGAGAGCCGCGGCATGACCCGGGTGCTCGTCCTCCAGGGTCCGAACCTCGACCTCCTCGGCTCCCGCGAGCCGGAGGTCTACGGCCGCGAGACGCTGCCTGAGCTGCACGCGCGGATCGGCGCGCGGGCGGCCGACCTCGGGCTCGAGGTCGACTTCTTCCAGTCCAACCACGAGGGCGCCCTCATCGACCGCCTCCACGAGCGCGACTTCGACGTGGCCATCGTCAACGCCGGCGGCCTGACCCACACGAGCATCGCCCTGCGCGACGCCCTCCTCGGGATCGCCCGGCCGTTCGTCGAGGTCCACCTCAGCGACCCGTCGAAGCGCGAGCCGTTCCGGCAGGTCAACTACCTTGCCGACATCGCCCTGACCTCGATCGTCGGCCAGGGCGGCGATGGCTACCTGCTGGCCCTCGAGGCCATCGCCCGACGGCGAAGTGCGGCCGATGCCTGAGCCCCGCCCCGGCGAGACGGCCGAGATGCGCCGCCTCCGCCGCCGCATCGATGCCCTGGACCGGCGCATCGTCGCCCTCCTGGTCGAGCGGACCCGCCTCGGCGTCGAGGTGGGCGCGGCCAAGGCGGCCGCCGGACTTGCCGTGCGGGACGCCGAGCGCGAGCGCGAGGTGCTCCTGCGGGTGGCCACGGCCAACGGCGGGCCGCTGCCCCAGGCCGACTTGCTGGCGCTCTACAAGCGGTTGATGGCGGCCACACGGCGCCTCGAGGCCGACGTACGGCGGCGCCACCACGGCGGGCCCGGCCCGGCGGCGTGATCGATCGAGTCGTCGACCGGCTGCTCAACCGTACCGTGCAACAGGGTCTGCTGCCGGTGGACCCCGAGGTCGCCGCGTTCCACGCCTCGATCCCCATCGTCGACCTGCTGGTCGGGACCCCGCTCTTCCGACGCGGCTTCCTCGAGCCCATCGGCCACGGCCATGTCGACCTGCCCCGAGCGCGCCAGGGCGGCCTGGACGTCATCTCATTCTCGGTCGCCACGCGCTTCCCGAACCTCGGCGGCACGCTCTCCGCGCCCCACTTCCTGGCCCTGGGTGTGCCCTTGCGGCGACTCCGCTCCGACCCGGCCATCGCCCTGACGTTCCTCGACCGCATCGACGGCTGGGTCGCGGCGTCCCAGGGCCGGCTGGCCTGGTTCGATCCGGCACTCCCGCCGCACGCCCCGGAAGGACCGGTCCGCGTCCTGGCCGGCATCCAGGGCGGCCACGCGCTGGGCGGCGACCTGCGTAACGTCGAGCGCTTCCACGCGCGCGGCGTGCGGATGCTGGCGCTCGCCCACGTCATGGACACGCCGCTGGCCGGCTCGGGCAGCGGGCGGCACGCGGGTGGGCTCACGGGCTTCGGGCGCGAGGCGATCGCCGAGCTGGAGCGGATCGGCGTCATCGTCGACCTCGCGCATGCGTCCGTCACCGCCATCCGCGAGGCGCTGCCGCTGCTGGAGCGGTCGTTCGCGGTGAGCCACACGGGGTTCACCGCCCTGGCCGGGCGCCGCAGTTGGTGGCGGCGCTACTCGCCCGCGACGCGCAACCTGCCCGATGACGTCGTTCGCGAGGTGGGCGAGGCCGGCGGGTTGGTCGGGATCACCCTCGCCACCGACCTCGTCGGCGGGACGACGATGGACGCGGTCGTGCGCTCGTTCGCCCATGCCGTCGAACTGGTCGGGCCCGAGCATGTTGCCCTCGGCTCCGACTTCGATGGCGCCCTGCGCATGCCCTTCGACGTGACCGGGTTGCCGGCGCTGACGGCGGCCCTCCTCGGCGCCGGGATGACTCGCCAGAACGTGGCCGCGATCATGGGCGGCAACGCGCTGAGATTGTTAGCTGGAGCGACTTAGGGCCTGTAGCTGAATTCCTCCGTTCGGATCGGCCGGTTTGTGCCAGTAGAGCTAACACGCTCGGGCGTCACGCTTGCTGCCATGAGCTTCGCGATCGCGCAAGGGCGTCCGGCTCGAGGTCAAGGCGCCGGCGGCGGGCCAGACCGGGTTCACGCCGCTCTGGCCGCTATACAAGATCGAGCACGCCTTCGCCCAGCTCGGCCGCTGGCGCCGGCTATCGCGCTGCTACGAAGGCCTCGAGGCGAGCGCTCGCGCCTGGCTGGAAGTCGCCTCGGTCGGCTACCTCGCCTGGCGCGCGACCGCCTGACCGCTCAGCGCGACACTTCGGCCGGGGGCGTGCTTCTGATGCCCGATCCTTGGGGTATTGTCGATCGATGGCCGGCGCGTCCGATATCGAAGGCGTTCTAGCAGCGATCGACGATTTCGGCGGCTGCCTCACGGCGCAGGACCTCAGCGGAACGCTCGCCCTGCTCGCCGATGACCCAGATGTCACGGTCATTCCCAGCGAAGGCGTTGAGACTCACCGCGGTCGGGCCGCCGTCGAGGCCTTCTTCCGCCGGATCTATGCCGCGCCGAAACGCTACGGCTGGCGATGGCGGGATCGGTGGGTCTCCGCCCAGGGGCCCTGGGCCTCGTTTGTCGCCATCGGCGATGAGTTCGTCGATGTCGCGGGCGCGGAGCGGCGCGTCATCCCCTACTGCCTGACCGGCACACTCGTCCAGCACGATGGCCGGTGGCGCTTCCTGCTCCTCCACGGGTCCGAGGAGTCGATCCGTGGGGCTGCTTGAGAGGGCGATGTCGATCTTTCGGGCCGTCGTGTGGTTCAGGGTCGGCGTCCCGATCGACGCACCTGCGCCGCCGCCGTCACCGTTGAGGGACGGGACCTCCGAGGCTCCGCCGCGGCCTGGAGGGCGGCGCGGACGCCGGCACGCAGGACGATGACGCCCGCGCCCCTCGACCCGAGCAAGGCGACCGCGCAGATCGACGCGATGCTCGCGGCGGCACCGGCCGACCAGCGCGCGGCATTGCAGACCCTGCGCGAGACGATCGCCGCCACCGCGCCCGAGGCCGTGGAGACGATCAGCTACAGCATGCCGGCGTTCCGCTACCACAAGCGGGCGCTGGTCTCGTATTCGGCCTTCAAGAAGCATTGCTCGCTGTTCCCGATGAGCGGGGAGCTGATCGAGCACCTCGGTGACGAGGTGGCCGGTTTCGCCACGGCCAAGGGCACGCTCCAATTCACGCCCGAGCATCCGATCCCGAAGGCCCTCGTGGAGCGGATCGTGCGCGAGCGGATGGCCCAGATCGACGCCAAGCTGGGCCGTTGA
>JBIOIE010000153.1:0-4406 GCA_044449605.1 Candidatus Limnocylindrales bacterium
CTCCACCGCTGCGGGGTCGCCTCCGCCGGAGATGCCGTCAGGCTGGCCGAGGCGATCGGGCTGGAGCCCAGCCTGCGCCTGCGCGGGATCATGGGCTACGAGGGCCGGCTGCGGCTGCGCGACGCGGACCGGGCCGGCCGGATCGCGCGGGCGTACGCGCGCCTGGCCGAGGTCAAGGCGGCGCTCCTGGCGGCCGGCTTCCCCGTGGCGGTCGTCTCGGCATCGGGGACATCGACGCTGCGCGAGGCCCTGGCCGACCCGACCATCACGGAGACCCAGGCCGGCGTCTACGCCCTCATGGAGCCGGAGCTGCTCGATCTCGGGCTGCCCTTCCGCTGCGCCGTGGCCATCCGGGGCACGGTCATCAGCCGCCATCCGGGCCGGGTCGTGCTCGACGTCGGCCGGCGGGTGGTCGGCATGGAGTACGGGCCACCGGTCCCGATCGGCTTCACGGCCCGGCACATCGCCATCAGCGACGAGCACGCCACGATCGAGATGGACGATCCCCTGCCCGTCCTGGGCAGCCAGTGCGACCTCAACCCCGGCCAGATCCGGACCACGTTCAACCTCCACGACCACGTCTGGGTCAGCCGGGGCGGGCGGATCATCGACCGCTGGCCGGTCACGGCCCGCGGCAGCTCCCAGTAGCGGCAGCTCCCCACAGGAGGCAAGGCGATGCGAGCCCCGGCGGCGCTCATCACGGAGACCCACGACCGCGTCCGCTCCCTCTACGCCCCGGCGCTCGGGCGCACGAAGGACGAGCTGACGACCCCGGCCCTGCTCCTGGACATGGCCACGCTGCGCGCGAACCTCGACCTCATGGCGGCGGGCATGCGCAGCGTGCCGACGACCCTGCGCGCCCACGTCAAGGTCCACAAGAGCCCCCACATCGCCCGCCTCGAGATCGAGGACGGCGCCATCGGCGTCGGCTGCGCCACGGTCTGGGAGGCCATCGTCATGGTCCGCGCCGGCATCGACGACGTCTTCGTCATCAACGAGGTCGTCGGCGCCGAGAAGACGCGGGCGCTGGCCCTGCTGGCCCGCGAGGCCGACGTCAAGACCGCGGTCGACGACGCCGCCCAAGTCGACGAGCTGTCCCGGGCGGCGGTGGCGGCCGGGAGCACGATCGGCGTCCTCATCGACGTCGACGAGGGCATGCACCGCTGCGGTGTCGCCTCCGCGGAGGAGGCGCTGGCCCTCGCCCGGCGCATCTCGGCGGCGCCGGGCCTCGGATTCGTCGGCCTGACCGGCTACGAGGGCCACTGCTCCCTGGAGTTCGACCCGGTCAAGCGCCACGCCATGGCGGGCGAGGCGATGGCCCTCCTGACCGGCATCGCGGACGAGCTGGCGGCCAAGGGCCTGCCCTCGCGGATCGTCTCGGCCGCCGGGACGGGGACCTGGGAGGTCACCTCGCGCTACCCGGGCGTGACCGAGATCCAGCCCGGGTCGTACGCCACGATGGACGGCCACCATCGCGGTCTCGACCCGCGCTTCGGCTGGGCGGTCACGGTCCTCGCCTCGGTCATCAGCCGGCGGCCGGACCGGATCGTCACCGATGCCGGCAGCAAGACCGTGGGCGCCTCCCACGGCCGCCTGAAGGACCCCGAGCTGGCCGTCTACCGCTTCGATGAAGAGCATTCGATCTATGTCGCCGACGCCACGACCCCCCAGCGGGTCGGCGACAAGGTCGAGATCCTGTGCAACTACACGCCCTTCGCCATCGGCTACTTCGAGGCCTACCACGTCATCGAGGACGGTCGCGTGACCGACATCTGGCCGGTCATGCCCCGCGGGCCCGAGTCGCGCTGGCTCCTCGACATGCTCGAGCGCGGAGAGT
This sequence comes from Candidatus Limnocylindrales bacterium, assembly GCA_044449605.1. GTDB lineage: Bacteria > Chloroflexota > Limnocylindria > Limnocylindrales > CSP1-4 > CSP1-4. The sequence goes on from JBIOIE010000153.1 coordinate 1,838, forward strand.
AGCCGCCCGCCGCACGATCCAACACCGGAGGCAGCCAGCCATGCGAGACCCAGCGCCGCTGATCGGCGAGGCCCACGACCGCGTCCGCGAGCTGTACGGGTCGGCCATCGGCCGCGGCAGGCATGAGGTCGTGACGCCGGCCCTGGTCCTCGACCGGGACGTGCTCCTGGCCAACCTGCGCTACATGGAATCGCGGCTGCCGGAGCTTCACGCCCGGCTGCGCGGCCACGTCAAGAACCACAAGAGCCCCCATATCGCCCGCCTCCAGCTCGAGCATGGCGCCTTCGGCGTCTGCGCGGCGACCATCTGGGAGGCCATCGTCATGGTCCGCGCGGGCGCCGACGACGTGCTCGTGGCCAACCAGCTCGTGGATCCCGCGAAGCGGCGGGCGGCGGCGCTCCTGGCCCGGGAGGCCAACGTCCTCGTCAACGTCGACGACGCCGGCGACGCCGAGGCCCTCTCCGCGGCGGCGGTCGCGGCCGGCTCCACCCTGGGCATCCTCGTCGAGGTCGACACGGGCATGCACCGCGCCGGCGTCGACACGCCGGGGGAGGCGCTGGCGGTCGCGAGGCGGGTCCAGGCGCTGCCGGGCCTGCGCATGGACGGCCTCTCGGGCTACGAGGGCCACTGCTCGCTCGAGATGGACGAGGAGCGTCGCCACGAGAAGCAGGCCGCGGCGATGCGCTACTTCGTCGAGGTCGCGGACCTCCTCGAGGTCAACGGCGTGCCCTGCCCGATCCTCTCTGCCGCGGGCACCGCGACGGCCTTCTGGACCGGCGCCGACCCGCGCATCACCGAGCTTCAGCTGGGTTCATATGCGGCGATGGACGACTACCACGTCCTCATGGAGCCGCGCTTCAAGAAGGCGACCTCGGCGGTGGTCACGGTCATCAGCCGCCGGCGCGACCGGGTCGTCCTCAACCTGGGCAAGAAGACCTTCGGGGCGGCCGACGTCGGCAACATCCCCGCCTACCCCCGGATCGTCGGCCACGAGAACCTCCGGCCGTACCGCTTCGACGAGGAGCACGCGACCTACGAGGCCGACGCGAGCTGCGCCCTGAAGGTCGGCGACGTCGTCGACTTCCACCTCGGCTACACGCCCTTCGCGGTCAACTACTTCGACGCCTACCACGTGGTCGAGCAGGACACCGTGGTGGACATCTGGCCGATCCTGCCCCGCGGCCCGCTCCATGGCGGGCTGCTGGCGATGCTCGAGCAGCAGTGAGGACGAGGACGATGACGACGACAGCCGGTGGGGCTCCGAAGGTCAGCGTGGCCGAGTTCGAGGCGATCTTCGAGGCGGTCAAGAACTGGGGCCGCTGGGGCCCGGACGACCAGCTGGGCACGCTCAACCTCATCACCCCGGAGCGGGTCCGGGCGGCGGCCGGGCTCGTCCGCTCGGGCCGGCGGGTCTCGATGGAGATCCCCATCAACACGGTCGCCGGGCCCGACAACCCGAACCAGGCCATCCACATGGTCACCCAGGGCCACGACATCGACATCGGCTCGGGCGGGCTGCGCTTCGGGCTGGACTTCCTGGGCATGGCCGCCCACGGCGACTGCCACACCCACATCGACGCCCTGAACCACATCTCGTATCACGGCCTGACCTACAACGGCAAGCCGGCCCTCGAGGTGCTGACCACGAAGGGCGGAACGTCGCTGGGCATCGACCAGGTTGCCGGCAGCGGCGGGGTCGTCGGCCGGGGCGTACTGCTCGACTTGCCCCGCTTCCGCGGCGTGAAGTGGCTCGATCCGGGCGAGGCGGTGACGCGCGCCGAGCTGGAGGCCTGCGAGCAGGCCGAGGGCGTCCACCTCGGCGAAGGCGACATCTTCGTCTACCGAACCGGCCACCACCGCCGCCGCCTGGAGCTGGGGGCCTGGGACAACGGCTATCCGCCGGGCGAGGGCAAGGCCGGCCTGCACGTCGACACCGTGCCCTGGATGCACGAACGGGGCATCGCCGCCTTCCTGCCCGACGGCGACGGGGAGGCGGTCCCGAGCGTCGTCGAGGGCATCGCCTACCCGCTCCACCCGCTCCAGATCGTGGCCATGGGGATGTGCACCTCGGACAGCCTCCAGTTCGAGGACCTGGCCAGGGCCTGCGAGGAGGAGGGCCGCTTCGAGTTCATGGTCGTCGGCCTGCCCCTGCGCCTGCCCGGCGGCACCGGCTCGCCCTGGAACCCGATCGCGATCTTCTGAGCGCCGGCGGCTAGCCGGGCGACCGCGCCGTCGAAGCCACGGCCTCGCGCATCAGGGCCACGTTCGCGGCAACGTCGCCACCGTCGAAGATGGCGCTGCCGCTGACGATGACGTCGGGGCCCATCGCCGCGACGCGACCGACGTTGGCCCGCGTCACCCCGCCGTCGATGCCGAGGAGGATCGGTCGGCCGGACGCCTCGATGAGCCGGCGGGCCTGCTCGACGCGCCGTTCCGTCCCCGGGATGAACGACTGGCCGCCGTAACCCGGGTTGATCGCGACGATCAGCAGGTAGTCGATCTCGTCGAGGAGCGGCTCGACGGCGTCGACCGGCGTACTCGGGTTGAGGCCGACGCCACGGATGATGCC
>JBIOIE010000154.1:0-4288 GCA_044449605.1 Candidatus Limnocylindrales bacterium
ACGCCGATCATGCCGGCGGGGGTCGGTCGCTGAGGATCCGGTCGATCAGGGTGGCGGCGGCCCGTCCATCGGAGCCGGAGCCTCGGGGGGCGCCGCGGGGGGCGCCTCGAGGGCGGGCGACGGCAGAGCGGCGGCGGGCTCAGCGGTCGGGCGCCGTGGCCCGCGGTGGCGCAGGTAGATGGATAGGGCGCCGCCGACGACGGCTACCGCCCCGAAGGCGATGACCACGGCGATGCCGATGTTGGCCTGCGAGTCGGCCGAGCGGAGCGGCTCGAGGACGGCACGCGCGGCGCCGTACCAGATGAACCAGAAGGAGAGCAGGTCGCCGTCGCGCAGCCGGTCGGCCAGGCGGCGCGAGGCCCACAGTGCGATGAGACCGCCCGTGACCGTCAGCGTGGCCTCGTAGAAGAAGAGAGGCTGGAAACCGGTGCTCTGGAGCGGGTACGTCGAGCAGGGGTAGGCGGCCACCCGGTGGGCGCAGTCGATGGCGATGCCCCAGGGCAGGTTGGTCGGCGGCCCGTACAGCTCCTGGTTGAAGAAGTTGCCCCAGCGGGCGATGGCCTGGCCGAAGAAGAGGCTGGGGATGGCCACGTCCGCCCAGGCGAAGAACGACTGGCGGCGGCGGCGAGCGGCGATGACGAGGCCGAGGATGCCCCCACCCACCCCACCGTAGAGGGCCAGGCCGCTGTAGGGCGGCAGGACGATCCGGAGCAGGTCGTGCTGGTAGAGCTGCCACTGGTCGATGACGTGGTAGAGCCGGGCGCCGATCACGCCGAGGACCACCACCCAGAGCATCGCGTCGCCGATGAAGGCCGTGTCCAGCCCCCGCCGGCGCGCCTGGACGGCCGACAGCCAGAACCCGAGGCCGATGGCGACCGCATAGCCGATGCCGTACCAGGGGATGGCGAGGGGGCCGATCTGGATGGCCGTGGCGCTGGGGGTCCAGTCGATCATCCGCGCAGCATATCCGCCCCGAACGGGGCGGCCCGGACCGAACCTATACTCGACGGATGGCCGACCCCTTCGCGTTCTGGGTCTTCCTGGCCCTCCTGTCGGGCACGGTCGCGATCATCTGGCTGCTGACCGGACGGGTGCTACGCCAGGAGGATGACCTGGCGGCCGACGAGCGGGCGGCGGAGGCGGCCTGGATCGCGGCGGCCATCGAGGCCGGCGGTGGCGACGTGCCGGCGACCGTCGTGGAGCAGGTCCTCGACCTGCACCGGCACTATCTCGAGGGCGGGGCGTCAGCCCGGGACGATGCCGCGATGGATGACCGCGATGCCGGTCGACAGGCGCCAGAAGCGGACCTGGGCAAGGCCCCCTGAGCGCATCGTCTCGGCCAGCGACTCGGCCGTAGGGAACCCCTCGAGGGAGGCGGGCAGGTAGCCGTAGGCGGCCACGCGGCCCCCGAGCAGGCGGGCGGCGGTCGGTGCCAACCAACGGAACAGGCCCTGGTAGGCCCGCGCCCAGAGCCCCGCGGGTGGCCGCGACAGCTCCAGGCAGACGACCCGGCCGCCCGGTCGCACGACCCGGGCCATCTCCCGGAAGCCGGCCGCGAAGTCGGGCAGGTTGCGCAGGCCGAAGGCGATCGTGGCGGCGTCGAAGGTGTCGTCGTCGAAGGGCAGGGCCAGGGCGTCGCCGACCTGGAAGTGGAGTTGGACGAGGGCCCGATGCTCGCGCGCGGCGCGCTCGAGCATCGCCGCCGAGAGATCGACGCCCTCGACGTTGCCGAAGGGGCCGACGAGGTGGGCCAGCTCCACCGAGAGCTTGCCGGTACCGCAGGCCACGTCGACGGCGCGCTCGCCGGGCGCGAGGCCCGCGGCCCGGGCGGCCCGGCGGCGCCAGCGCCCGTCCGAGCGGAGGGTCATGACCGTATTGAGCCGGTCATAGACCGGCGCGATGGCGTCGAACATCTCGGTCACGTCGGCCTGGCCGACGGTGTTGCCGCGTCGTTCCATGGCCGCCATCGTAGCCGTCGCCGGTGTCGGCCCGACCGCGCTCAGAACTGGCCGCTCAGCACCGGGTCGCCGCTGCCGCCCGCCAGGACCAGGAACCGGTCGCCGGCCTGCCCGGGGGAGTCCAGCCAGGCGATCGGACCGGCCCACCAGGCCAGCTCGGCGCTCGTCTCCATCCAGCCGATCATCGTCCGCTGGCCGCCCCGCTCGAGGAAGCACTCGTAGCGGCCCGCTCCGGCGAGGGTGGGAAGACCCGTGGCGATGACCACGAGCTGGCCCGTGGCCGGCGACAGGGCGACGGTGCCGCTGGCGGCCGGCCCGGCCAGGGCCAGGCGGATCGCGGCCGGGTCGGCCAGCAGGGCCTGGCTGCTGGCGCTCAGGGTGCGCAACTCGGCCAGTTGCTGGCGCGCCTCGTCGCGCTGCCTGGAGAGGATCACGCCCCCGGCGATGCCGGCCAGTGCCACGGCCAGGACCAGCGCAGCAGCGATCGTCGTCAGCGCTGAGGGTCGAGCGAAACGCCAGCGCGCAGCCGGGCTCGGCCTCTCCGAGGCGTGCACCCGCGAGGCGTGCACCCGCGAGGCGTGCACCCGCGAGGCCCGCACCCGCGAGGCTCGGGCGGCCTGGAGGGTCCGCGCCCGGACGTCGGCCGAAGGCCTGAGGCTGTCGGGCGCACCGGCCGCGAGGAGCACGGCCGTGGCCTGCAGCGCGGCCGCCTCATGGGCGCAGGCGGCACAGGCGACGAGGTGGGCACGCAGGGCGACACCCTCGTGGCCGGGGTCGTGCAGGACCGCCTCGATGCCACCGGCACCCGGGTCGAGCAGCGCGTCCGCGAGCCGCTCGCGCACCTCGGCGTGGGTCATCGGACGTCTCGGGAGGCGGCTTCGGGCGCGTCGGCGGGCGGCCTGATCGAGGCGCCCAGCTCCGGCCCGAGCGCGTCGGCGAGCACCCCGCGCAGGCGGAAGAGCGCCCGACGGGTCCGGGTCTTGACGGTGCCCAGCGGCCAGCCCAGGCGGTCCGCGATCTCGACCTGGGTCAGCTCCTCGTAGTAGGCCAGCTCCAGGGCCTTGCGCTCTGGCAGCGGCAGCCCGTCCAGGGCGGCCCGCAGGGCCTCGCGCAGCCAGGCCGCGTCGGCCAGCACCTCGGGGTCGAGGGGCGCCGCCGCGGCCGCGACGAGCTGGCCGCTCTCGATCGCCGAGTCGAGCGTGGGGCCGCGCTCCTCGTCGGCGCCCCCGAGGGCGCCCAGGGTCAGCGGCGTCGGCCGGCGGGCGCGCGAGCGCAGCCGGTCGATGGAGCGATTCCGGGCGATCGTCATCAACCAGGCCGCGAGCGAGGCGATCCCGGGGTCGTATCGCTCGGCCTTGTCCCACACCGCGAGCATCGTCTCCTGGAGCACTTCTTCGGCCAGACCTCGGTCGCCCAGCAGTCGGTACGAGAGCCGGAAGGCGGCGTCCCCGTGGCGATCGTAGATCTCGGCCAACGCCGACTCGTCGCCGGCGGCGACGCCGGTCATCAACTCGGCATCCGAGCGCTCGTTCACCTCCCGCCCACCGACCTCTACGCCCCCGGGCCGGCGCCGGTTTCCCGGCGCAGCTCCGCCTCCGTCATCGGCGGCGGCTCAGCTGGCCGCGACGCCGATGACCGTCCCCACCCCATAGGTGATCGCCGCGGCCGTCAGTCCGATGGCCACCTGGCGCAGCCCGGAACGCCCGGCGGAACGGCCGGTCAACATGCTCACGACGGCGCCCACGGCGAAGAGGGCCAGCGTCGATAGGCCGAGCGAGCCCCAGAATGCCGGACCGCCGCTGCCGATGAGGAAGGGCAGCAGTGGTATGAAGGCGCCGATGACGAAGGCCACGAACGACCAGGCCCCTGCCCCGATGGGCGATCCGAGCTCGCGGGGATCGAGCCCCAACTCCTCGCGGATCTTGGTATCGAGGGCCATCTCGGGGTCTTCCATGAGGTGATGGGCCAGACGGCGTGCGTCCGCGTCGGGGATGCCCTTGCGCCGATAGATGTCGGCCAGTTCGCGCTCCTCCTGCTCGGGCATGAGGCGCAGCTCCTCGCGCTCCCGCTGGATCTGGCGTTCGAACAGCTCGCGCTGGCTCTTCATGCTGATCCACTCGCCGGCGGCCATCGAGAAGGCCCCCGCGAGCAGGCCGGCCAGCCCGGCCAGGACGATGAAGTGGTTGTTCGCGGCCGCCCCCACGACGCCCATCACCAGCGAGAGGTTCGAGACGAGGCCGTCGCTGATCCCGAAGACCGAGGCCCGCAACGTCCCGGTCTGGCCCGTGATGTGAAAGCGCTCCTTGCGCTGCCCGTTCCCTTCGGCGGCG
>JBIOIE010000155.1:0-4279 GCA_044449605.1 Candidatus Limnocylindrales bacterium
GGCCTGATGGTAGAGGAGGAAGGGACCCCAGGGTCGCGCCGGGCGGACAAGGGTCGCCTGCCCACCGAGCGCGAACGGGCCGGCAGTCCTGGCCGCGGGTCCCGGCGGTGGACCCTCCACCCAGAGCGCCACGGGCCCCTCACCGTGGCGTGCCAGGGCGGCGGCCAGCGGTCCCTCGGTCGACGGCTCCAGGAGCACGACGGCGACGCTGCTGGTGAGCGGCGCGCGCCAGGCGAACGCGCCGAGCGCCGCGTCGTCCGGGGCGGGGTCGAAGACGAGGGGCGCCAGTTCGTGCGCCGACCGCTCGCGCTCGACCGTGGCCCAGCCAACGGCCACGATGCGCGGGCCGGCCGGGACCGCCAGGCCGCGCGTGCGCAGCGTGGCGAGCATGTCAGCGAGCGAGGTCACGTTCCGGAGTCTGAGCGAAGCCGCAGCCGAGCGCGGTACCGTACCGATCGCAGCGGTGGCCGTCCAGCCGTCCGCGACCTGAAGGAGACGCGATCCGTGCGATCGATCCTGGCCCTGGGAGTCGCGATCGCGCTGGCCCTGATGCTGGCCGGCTGCTCATCGACACCGACCGACACTAGCGCCACCGGCAACGCCGTCACGATCTCCGACTTCGCCTTCAAGCCCGACGTCCTGACCGTGAAGGTCGGCACCACGGTGACCTGGACGAACAAGGACTCGACCGGCCATGACGTCAAATGGGACGACGGCGCGCCTGGCAGCGAAACGCTCTCCACCGGCCAGAGCTACACGCGTACCTTCGCTACGGCCGGCACCTTCACGTACATCTGCGGGATCCACGCCTCGATGAAGGGCAAGATCACGGTCACACCCTGACCTCATCGAGGAACCAGCGCCGGACCCGGAAGAGGCCTGCCAGGACGAGGGCCGGGACGGCCAGGTCGAGGATGACCGCGAGCCAGAAGCCGGTCGGCCCGACGCTCCCGAATCCTTCGAACGTGAACGCCTCGGTCACGCCGACCACGAGGTAGGCGACGCAGACCGCGGCAGCCAGGAGCCAGCCGAGGCGCAACCGCCGCGCCAGGGCCACGCCCGCAGCGAGGGCCACGATGCCCCAGGCCCAGCCCATCAGGGGTGACTGGACCGCTTCGGCGAGACCGCCGATGCGCAGCGGTCCGAGGTCGCCGCTGGCGGGTGAGATGGCGCCGATGACGCTGAAGGCGCCGCGGATCAGCAGGGCCAGCGCCAGGAGCCGGAGCAGCCCGCGCTGCGAACTCACGATCGGGGCCACGGCCTCCCCCCGCCCACCTTCCTCCACGCCGGGACCGTACCACACGGCGCCGATCCGGAGACTTCCTGCTACCATCGCGTAGCATTTTCTGCAGCAGCGCACGCGAAGGACGAAGAGCCACGATGGAGCCACTCGCACGCCGCATCGGGATGGGGCTGGCCGCCCGAGGCGAGGTCGACGAAGCCGTCGAGTGGGCCGTCCGGGCCCAGGGTGCCGGGCTCGATTCGATCTGGGTGCACGACAGCTACTACGAGCGCGACTCGGTCAGCTACGCCTCGGCCATCGCGGCACGCCTGGGCGACCCCGGCGCCAACGATCGCTTCCGGATCGCCCTCGGTGCGGTGAACCCCTTCACCCGCCACCCGGTCGTGCTGGCGATGACCGGCTCGGCGCTCGATGAGATGGCGCCGGGCCGCATCGTCATGGCCCTCGGCACAGGCCTGCCCCTGCGCCTCAAGCAGATGGGCATCCCCTACGCGTCGGGCTCGGCCGTCGAGGGCGTCAGCGCCGCGCTCGATGAGATCCGCCAGCTGTGGGCGGGCCAGCGCGTGCCATCGGCCGCCGAGGGCCTGCCGCCCATCCAGCCCATGTTCGCGCCGCCCCACCGCATCCCCCTCTACGTGGCCGCCTATCGCAAGGAGTTCGTGGCCCTGGCCGGCCAGAAGGCGGACGGCTACCTGGCCCGGCCGGCCGAGTCCATCCCCTCCCTCAAGGGCATCCTCGAGCGCCTGGCCGCCGCGGCCGAGGCCGCTGGGCGCGATCCGCGCACGATCGAGTCGGCCGGTTACCTGCTCTCCCTGGTCGACGAGACGCGGCGCGAGGCGCTCAACCGGGCCAAGCGCGAGCCCTTCGTCATCTACATGATGTCGGTCCTCGGCGACGTGTCGCTGCGGCGGGCCGGCTTCGAGCCCGCGCTGCGCGACCGCATCGCGGCCGCCTGGCGGGCCGAGGAGTTCCACGAGGCCGGCAAGCTCATCCCCGACGACCTGCTCGACGCCTTCATGCTCTGCGGGACCCGGGAGGACGTGGCCGCGGGAGCGGCCCGCTTCCACGAGGTCGCCGGACTCGATCTGCCGCTCCTCCAGCCGGTCGTCCAGGAGGAGGCGCAGATCCGCGAGTTGCTGGCCGCCGCTCGCCTCTACGGGGAGGGCCGGACGGTCAAAGCGCGCGCGGAAAGCCGGGCGGGGGCCACGGTGGCCACCAGCCTGGCCGAGGACCGCTCGCTCGGCCTCGTCTCGCGTGTCCGCCGCCGGCTGGGGGCCGTCTGGGAGGTCGTCCGCCCCTTTGCCTACACGGCTTCGACGATCCCCGTGGCGGCTGGCGGGGCGCTGGCCTGGCGCGACGGCCGTTTTGACCTCGGCCTCTTCCTGTTGGCCCTGGCCGGAGCGGTCCTGCTCCATTCGGGCACCAACGTCGTCAACGAGGTCTACGACGTCCGCCGGGGCATCGACACGATCACCTCGCCGCGGGCCAGCCACGCCATCCTCAAGGGCCGCATCAGCGAGCGGGGCGCGCTGTGGCTGGCCGGCTTCTTCTTCGCGCTGGCCGTCGCCATCGGCGTCGTCCTCATCGTTGCCCGGGGCTGGCCGGTCCTCGCCCTGGGCCTCATCGGCCTGGCCGGTGGCTACTTCTACACGGCCCCGCCCTTCGAGTACAAGTACCGCGCCCTTGGGGTGCCCCTCGTCTTCCTCCTGATGGGCCCGCTGATGACCGTGGGCGGCTACTTCGTGACCAGCGGCACGTGGTCCGTCGACGCGCTCATCCTGTCGGTGCCGGTCGGCCTGCTGGTGGCCGCCATCCTCCACGGCAACGAGTGGCGCGACATCAGCGAGGACACCCGGGCAGGCATCGTCACGCTCTCGACGCGCGTCGGCGCGGGCCTCGCCCACTACGCCTACGTGGCCATGGTCGTGGGCGCCTACGTGACCCTCGGCCTGGCCGTCGCCCTGAGCTGGCTGCCGCCGGCCACGATGCTCGTCGTGCTCTCGCTGCCCTTCCTGGCCCAGGTCATGCGCTCGGCCGAGCTGGGCGCCGGCGGCCAGGCGCGAGCGATCGCCATGATCGACCTGCAGACGGCCCGCCTCCACCTCGCCTTCGGGGCCCTGCTCGTGGCCGGGGTCCTGCTCGCCGGGGCGGCCCGCTGAGCCGGTGGCTGGACGCCGTCGACGGAAGCGAGGTGGCCCCCCCGGCAGCGGGGGCCTGAGCTTGGGCCTGATCGCCGCCCAGGCCGCCTTCGCGGCCACGTTCCGGGGGCCCCGCAGCGCGTTCTGGGAGCGGATGACGCTGACCGGGATGATCCTCGGCGGCTACGCGCTGCTGGCCCGCCCGGCCCTCCGGCGCACGCGAATAGGCGTGCAGGAGGTCGTCCTCGGCCTGGCCTCGGCCGCCACGCTGTACGCCACGTTCCGGGCCGGCGATCGCTTCGCCCGCCGCTACGTGCCCACCGGCGAGCGCGATATCGGGGCCATCTACGCCCTGCGCGGGCTGCGTCCGAAAGGCGAGATCGCGGCCCGCCTGGCGACCATCGTGGGGCCGGCCGAGGAGCTCTTCTGGCGGGGCTACGTCCAGGAGGGCCTGGCGGCCGCCTTCGGGCGATGGCCAGGCGCCGCACTGGCCGCGCTGGCCTACGGCGGGGTCCACCTCGTCACCGGCAACTTCACCCTCTTCGGCGCTGCAGGCGTGGCCGGCGCGCACTGGTGCCTGCTCTATGCCGCAGGAGTGCCCCTCGGCGCCCTCGTGGTCAGCCACGTGACCTGGGACATCTGGATCTTCCTGGTCCAGCCGACGTCCCCAGCCGGGGCGCCGGCCCTTCCCTCGGCCATCTTCGCGCCGTAGCCGTCCTGCGCTCTCTGCCACGATCGGTGGAGCGCGGCGGCTCAGGACGGCAGGGACGTGATGTCCCCGTACGTGGGCCGAGCGTGACCTCGGCCCGCTGACTCGCCGCGGCGCACGCCGGCCTCCGCGTCCCAGTTTCGTGCGACGCGGGGCGCAAGAACCACCTGCCACGCGACGCCCCGGCCC
>JBIOIE010000156.1:0-4207 GCA_044449605.1 Candidatus Limnocylindrales bacterium
CACGTCGCCGTCGTCGAGGTCATCGCCCTGCCCGGGGCGAAGGTCCGCTACACGACCATCCAGAACTGGTCGAACGACGTCTACAACCTCGTCACCAAGCGCGCCCACGCACACGAGAACGCCACCGTCGAATGGATCGACGCGAATACCGGTTCTCGTCTCACGATGAAATATCCCTCGATCTACCTGCGCGGCAAGAACGCGACGGCGGACATCATCAGCGTGGCCGTGGCCGGCAAGGGCCAGCACCAGGACACGGGGGCCAAGGCCGTCCACCTTGCCCCGGACACGCGCAGCCGGATCGTCAGCAAGTCGGTCAGCAAGGACGGCGGCCGGACCTCGTACCGCGGCCAGTTGAAGGTCGCGCCGGGCGCCACGAACGTCGTGGCCAGCGTCCGCTGTGATGCGCTCATGCTCGACGACAACAGTCGCAGCGACACGTATCCCTACATCGACATCCAGGAAGACGACACCTCGATGTCCCACGAGGCGACCGTCGGGCGCATCAGCCAGGAGCAGGTCTTCTACCTGATGAGCCGCGGCCTGACCGAGAACGAGGCCCAGAACCTCATCGTGCAGGGCTTCCTGGAGGTCTTCACCAAGGAACTGCCGATGGAATACGCGATCGAGTTCAACCGCCTCGTCAAGCTCGAGATGGAGGGCGCCGTCGGGTGACGGAGCCCGCCCTGCTGGCCGCCGCCACCGAGGCGACGGCGCGGGAACGCAGCCGCACCCTCGAGGAGCCCGGATGGCTCCTCGACGAACGTCTGGACGCCATCCAGCGCGTGGCCGAGCTGCCCAACGAGTCGAACACGCTCTGGACCACGTATCTCGACCTGCGCGCCCTGCGCTTCAGCGAGGTCGATCCGTATCCGCTGGTCCGCGCCACGGCGAAGGCCGCGCGCGCCCCTCTGCCGCCTGGCGCCGCCGCCCTCCTGCACGTGCGCGAGGACGCGATCGTGGCCCAGGCGCTCTCGCCGGAGGCGCGCGCCGCGGGCGTGTTCGTGGGCACCTTCGGCGAGGCACTGGCAACGCGGCCGGACGTCCTCCGCGCAGCCATCGAGGGCGGCCGGTCACTACCGCTCGCCGACCGCTTCGGCCAGACGGCGCGCGCCATCGCGGCGCTGGGCATCCTCGTCCACGTCCCCGACGGCGCGATCCTGCGCGACCCGATCGTCCTGCGCTGGTCGGTCGGCGCGCCCGGCCGGGCCCTGCTCAGCCGCACCGTCGTGGTCGTCGGCCGGGGAGCACAGGCGAGCCTCTTCGAGGAGCTGGTCGAGGCCGACGGGTCCGCGGCCACCCCGGAGGGGCCGCAGAGCCAGTGGTGGGGCACGATGGAGACGACGGTCGGGGAGGGCGCCACGCTCGACGTGGCCGGCGAGCAGGACTTCGGGGCCCGGACGGCTTCGTTCGTGACCCGCCAGGCGACGCTCGATGGTCGCGCCACGCTGCGCTGGGCGATGGCCCAGGTCGGCGGGCTCTTCGCCAAGAGCCGCATCGACAACCGCCTCATCGGTGACGGCGCCGCGGTCCGCCAGGCCGAGATCGCCTTCGGCGGCGGCGCCCAGCTCTTCGACCTCTCCAGCTACACCCGCCACGTCGGCACCGACACGACCGGCGACCTGCTCATGCGCGGCGTCTTCGGGGAACGTGCCCGGGGGCACGTCAAGGGCCTCATCATCATCGAGCGCAGCGCCCGCGGCACCGACTCCTACCTCGGCGAGTTCGGCCTGCTCCTCAGCAAGAAGGCCCGCTCCGTGACCATCCCCTCGCTCGAGATCGACCAGCCCAACGTCCGCCGCGCCGCGCATGCCAGCTCGGTCGCGCCCATCGACGAAGCCCAGGTCTTCTACCTCATGAGCCGGGGCGTGCCCGAGCACGAAGCCCGCGAGGCCATCACCCTGGCCTTCCTCGAGCCGGTCGTGGCACGCATCCCGCTGCCCGCAGCGCAGGAGCGGCTGCGCCGCCTCCTCGAGGCCAAATGGTCGTCGACCCGGGCGCCGCTGGCGGTCGGCAGCGCGGCCTGAGCCCCTGCCGACCCGTTACGCTGGACGCATGAACGACGAAGCCTTGTCCCGCGACGGCCTGCCCCAGCTCGACGTCGTCCTGCCCCCGGAGATGGCCCGCCGGGCCGAGGAGGTCGGGGCCCGCAAGGCCGACCTCGACGCCTTCTCGACCCTGGCCCTGGCGGTCCTGGCGGGCGCCTTCATCGCCCTCGGGGCGGCCTTCGCGACGACCGTCTCGAGCGCGGCGACGGCGCTGCCCTTCGGCGTCACGCGCATCCTCGCGGGGCTGGCTTTCAGCCTCGGCCTCATCCTCGTCGTGGTCGCCGGCGCGGAGCTGTTCACCGGCAACAACCTCATCGTCATGGCCTGGGCCTCGCGCCGTGTCTCGACCCGCGGCCTGCTGCGCAACTGGATCCTCGTCTACATCGGCAACTTCGCCGGGGCACTGGCCACCGCGGTCATCATCTTCGTGGCCGGCCAGTACCGCTTCGGCGGCGGCGAGGTCGGGCGCACCGCGCTGTCGATCGCGGATGGCAAGGTCGGGCTCGACTTCGTGCAGGCCATCGCCCTCGGCGCGATGTGCAACGCCCTGGTCTGCCTGGCCGTCTGGCTGACCTACTCGGCCCGCTCGACGGCCGACCGGATCCTCTCGATCGTCCCACCGATCGCCGCCTTCGTGGCCCTCGGTTTCGAGCACAGCGTCGCCAACATGTACTTCATCCCGCTGGCCCTGCTCATCCGGGGCGGCGCGCCGCAGTCCTTCTGGACCGCCATCGGCTCCTCGCCCGACGCTCATGCCGGCCTGACCTGGGGCAACTTCCTGGTCGACAACCTGCTGCCCGTGACCATCGGCAACATCGTCGGCGGCGGGGTCATGGTCGCCGGCGTCTACTGGCTCATCTACCTGCGAGGTTCGCGGCCACGCCGGACGTGAGCCTCCGTCACGTGCCCGTCGCCCTCGCCGCGGACGTGCCCGAGGGCACGATGCAGATGGTCCAGGTCGACGGCACCGACATCCTGCTCGTGAATGTTGCCGGCCGCATCCGGGCGATGCAGGGCACCTGTTCGCACGAGTACTTCCAGCTCGATCACGGTTTCCTGACTGGCGATTCGCTGACCTGCGCCCTGCACCTCTCGCGCTTCGACCTCGAGACGGGTGAGGCGCTCGACCCGCCCGCCGAGTTGCCGCTGGTCAGGTACCCGGTCTCCATCGACGAGGGGCGCGTGGTGCTCGAGCTGCCCGAGGGCCGCATCCCCGTCAACGAGTGACAGCGCCGGCAGGCCGAGGCTGCCGGGCCCTCAGCGCGGCAGGATGACGCCCAGTCCGCGCTCGGCGGCGACGCGCAGGATCGCGCTCCCGAAGATGACGTCGGCGAGGCCCACCCCCAGGTGGCTGACCAGGACCCGGCCGGCCGGCGGCCGAGGGGTGGCGGCAAGGATGGCTTCGCCGAGCGTCGTGGCCGGGTCGGGGTAGTCGTCGAACTGGCCGGCGGCGCGGTTCGCCGCGAACTGGGCCCGTTCGTCGACGATGAACAGCGCGGCCTCGCGCGCGACCTCGGCCGCCACCATCGTGGCGTAGTCGACGGCGACCACCAGCGCGTCCGGCGCGAGCCAGTCGTTGGTCAGGACCTGGCGCACGGGGCCGAAGGAGACGGCGCTGACGACGACATCGGCGCCGCCGACCGCCTCGCGGGCCGAGCCCGCCTCCGCCACCCGCCCGACGCCCGGCGTCGTTCGGGCCAGCTCGGCCAGGGCGGCCAGACGGTTCGGGTGGCGATCGAAGAGGTGGACCTCGAGGCCGGGCAGGAGGTGGCCGAGGACGGCCAGATGGGCCCGGCCCTGGACGCCCGCGCCCAGCACCGCGCCGACGACGGGTCGCCCGCTCAGCGGCGGCGCGAACCGGCGGATGGCCACGCCCGACACCGCGGCCGTCCGAGCGATCGTGATCGGCGCCCCGTCGAGGATGGCCAGGGGCATGCCCGTCCGGGCGTCGTCGAGGAGCACGTGGGCGCTGATGGTCGGCAGGCCGATGGCCCCGTTGGTGGGGAAGCCGACGACCCACTTCATGCCCAGCAGGTCGTCCCGGCCGTCCTCCTCCGGCCCGCGCAGGAAGGCCGGCATGGCATGCCCGAACGACGAGGCCAGGCGGGGATGGACGCCGATCTTGGCCGGCAGTTCGGCGTCGGCGACGAGCGCCGTCA
>JBIOIE010000157.1:0-4205 GCA_044449605.1 Candidatus Limnocylindrales bacterium
ACGGGACGAAGCGCTACATGCTCGGCCGCGAGCCGATCCTGGGTCTCGACGGCCGGCCGCTCGTCGACGCCAAGGGCCGCCGCTCGTACGTGACCAGCGCCGGTTCGGGGCCCTCGGTCGGCAAGCACCTGCTGATGGCCTACCTGCCGCCCGAACAGGCCACGGTCGGCGAGCGCCTGCTCGTCGAGTACTTCGGGGAGCGCTACCCGGTCACCGTCGCGGTCGCCGGCAGCACGCCCCTCTTCGACCCGGAGAACGCCCGCATCCGGGCCTGAGGTGGAGATCCTCGTCTGCGTCAAGCGGGTGCCCGCGACGGGCGGGCGGATCACCTTGACCGCCGACGGCCAGGACATCGACACGCGCTTCCTGGGCTTCACCATCAGCCCCCACGAGGAGTGCGCGGTCGAGGAGGCGGTCCGCCTCGTGACCGAGAAGGGTGGCAGCGTCACCGTCCTGACCCTGGGGCCCGAGGCGCCAATCGAGCACCACCGCGCGGCGCTGGCGGTCGGCGCCGAGCACGCCGTGCTCCTCGAGACCGACGGCAGCGAGTGGGATCCCGGGGCGACTGCGGGCGCCATCGTCGAGGCCGTCCGTTCTCGGCCGCCCTTCGACCTCCTCCTCGTCGGCAACGAGGCCGCCGACAGCGGCGACTACCAGGTCCCCGTCCGGGTCGCCCGGGTCCTGGGGCTGCCCTGCCTGACCGGCATCAAGGGCCTCGAGGTCGGCGACGGGCGAGCCACCGCCCGGCGCGAGGCGGCCGGCGGCTGGGAGGTCTTCGAGCTGCCCTTGCCGGCCGTGATCAGCGTCAAGGAGGGCATCAACCTGCCCCGCTACCCGTCGGTGCCCGGGCGCCTGCGCGCCCGGCGCGTCGAGATCGAACGGGTCGCCCCCACAGCGCGGCCGGCTACGCTCACGAAACTGCGCCTGCGCCTGCCCGAGGAGCAGGAGCACCAGGCCGAGATCCTCGGTCGCGGCCCCGAGGCCGCGCCGCAGGTCGTCGAGTTGTTCGACCGCCTGGGGCTCGTCTGACGATGGCCCCCGAGCTCGCCCTCGTCCTCGTCGAGCACGACGACGGCCACCCCGACCGCCTCTCGCTGGAGGCCCTGGCCATGGCCCGGCGAGCCATCGGGTCGGGCGCCGGCGGGTCGCTCGAGGCCGTGCTCTTCGGGCCGGGCGCGGACGTCGCCGCGGCGGAGCTGGGCCCGCATGGGGTCACGCTCGCGCATCTCGCCGAGGACGCGCGGCTGGACGCTTACGTGCCGGCGGCGTGGGGGGCTGCGCTGAGCCAGCTGATCGGCAAGCTCCAGCCCGGGCTGGTCGTCGCGCCCGGTAGCGAGCGGGGCACGGAGGTGCTGGCCGACGTGGCCGCGCGCCGGGACCTGCCCATGGCCGCCAACTGCACCGAGATCCGGCCCGGCGACCCGTTCGAGGTGACCCGCCAGCGCTGGGGCGGCAGCCTGCTCGAGGATGCGCGGCTGGACGGGGCCACGCGCCTGCTCACGGTCGCGCCCCACGTCATCGCGCCCGAGGAGGTGGCTGGTGCCGCCCCGGCCGTGCGCCGCGGCAAGCCCGATCTCGAGGAGTCCGACCTGCGCGTGCGCGTCGTCGGCCGCCTGGAGCCCGAGCCCGGCAGCATCTCGCTGGGCGATGCCCGGGTCGTGGTTGGCGGGGGTCGAGGCGTGGGCAGCGCGGCCGGCTTCGAGGCGCTCCAGGAGCTGGCCGGGCTGCTGGGCGGCACGATCGGCGTCTCCCGGGCGGTCACCAGCGCGGGCTGGCGGCCCCACTCCGAGCAGGTCGGCCAGACGGGCGCCCGCATCGCCCCCGAGCTGTACATCGCCTGCGGCATCAGCGGCGCCATCCAGCACATCGTCGGCTGCAAGGCGGCCCGCCGGATCCTGGCCATCAACACCGACCCGGACGCGCCGATCATGGCCCGCGCCGACTACGCCCTGATCGGCGACCTGCGTACGATCGTGCCCGCGCTCAGCGCCGAGATCCGCCGGGTCCGGAACGCCTGAGCGTCGTCTACACTGCGAGCCACTCAAGGCAACGTGGGAGGATCGGCGATGCGTACCTCGCGGCGCGTGACAGCGTCCCTTCTGGCAGCTGTGCTGGCCCTTGCGGCCTGTAGTGCCGCGGCCTCGCCCAGCCCCAGCCCCAGCCCGGTGCCACCGACGGCGACCGCGGGCGCCACGGCCTCGCCGACTTCCACGCCCAACGCCTGCGCCAAGGAGAACCTCAAGCTCCTCACCCCCGGGACGCTGACGATCGGCGCCGACAACCCGTCCTATCCGCCCTACTTCATCCCCGACGCGACGAAGCCGGCCGGCTCGATCTGGGACCTCGGTGATCCGACCAACGGCCAGGGCCTCGAAGGGGCCACCGCCAGCGCGGTCGCGGCCGAGATGGGTTTCCCGATGGCCCAGGTGACCTGGGTGATCTCCATCTTTAACGTCGCGACCCAGGCCGGGCCGAAGCCCTTCGACATGTACCTCCAGGAGGTCTCCTACAGCGCCGACCGGGCGCAGGCCGTCGACCTCAGCGATGGCTACTTCGACCTCAACCAGGCCGTCGTCGGCCTCCAGGGCAACCCCATCGCGGCGGTCACGACCGTGGCCGGCCTGAAGGCCTTCCGGCTTGGTGCCCCGGTGGGCACGACGAGCTACGACTACATCGTCAACAACATCCAGCCCACCCAGGACCCGCGCGTCTTCGACACCCTCGACGCGGCCATCTCCGCGCTGACCGGCAAGTCGATCGACGGCATCGTGGTCGACCTGCCGACGGCGTTCTACATGCGTGATGTCCAGATCTCGGGCGGCACCATCGTCGGATCGCTGCCCACGATCGGCCAGACCGAGCACTTCAGCATCCTGCTCACCAAGGGCAGCCCGCTGACGCCCTGTGTGAACGCGGCGCTGGCGGCCATGAAGACCGATGGCTCCCTGGCCGCGATCGTCGATCGCTGGATCACCAGCAAGGGCGCACCCGCCCTGAAGTGATGGGCCCCGGCCGGCCGGCCGATGTGCCAGAGGGCACGCGAGGAGGAGTCCTGCTCGGCCCGCGGGGCGGGGGCGGCCGGGCGGTCGCGGTCGCCCTGGTCAGCACCGCGGTCGTCTTCACGGCGCTGGCAGCGGTCATCGTCAGCGCCCCGGGCTGGCCGCTCGTCCAGCACGAGTTCTTCGACCCGCAGATCCTCTGGTCCTCGCTGCCCGCCCTGCTCCACGCCTTCTGGATCAACGTCCAGCTCTTCCTCGTCGCCGAGGTCATCATCCTCGTCTTCGGCCTCTTCATCGCCGTGCTGCGCAGCCTGCCGGGTCCCGTCTTCTTCCCGCTCCGGATCCTGGCCACGGTCTACGCGGACGTGTTCCGTGGCCTGCCCGGGCTCCTCGTCATCTACGTGCTCGGCTTCGGGATGCCGACCCTGGGCCTCCCCGGCGTGCCCAACGATCCCTTCTTCTGGGCGGTCGTCACACTGGCGCTGGTTTACACGGCGTACGTCTCGGAGGTCTACCGGGCGGGCATCGAGTCGGTCCATCCCAGCCAGGAGGCCGCCGCTCGCTCGCTGGGCCTGAAGCGCGGCCAGGCCCTGCGCTACGTGATCCTGCCGCAGGCCATCCGGCGCGTCGTGCCGCCGCTGCTCAACGACTTCATCGGTCTCCAGAAGGACACGATCTTCGTCTCCTTCATCGGGGTGGTGGAGGTCTTCCGCACGGCCCAGGTCAAGCAGGCCGCCGCCTTCAACTTCACGCCCTACGTCGGCGAGGCGCTGATCTTCCTCGTCCTGACCATCCCGCTGGCGCGGTTCACCGACTGGCTCATCGCCCGCGGCCGCGCCAGGCAGCTCGCCGGCGGTGTCCGATGACGTCGTCGGCGGCGCTCCACGTCGAGGGCCTCCACAAGGCCTTCGGCCGGCTCGAGGTGCTCAAGGGCATCGACCTCGAGGTCGCCGAGCACGAGGTGGTCTGCCTCATCGGCTCGTCCGGCTCGGGCAAGTCCACGCTGCTGCGCTGCATCAACCTGCTCGAGCCGATCCAGGCCGGACGGATCTTCGTGCACGGCGCGGAGATCACCGCCCCCGGCGTCGACGTCGACCGCATCCGTCAGGGCATCGGCATCGTCTTCCAGGCGTTCAACCTGTTCCCCCACATGACCGCGCTCGACAACGTGACCCTCGCGCCGCGCAAGGTGCTCGGCACGCCGGC
>JBIOIE010000158.1:0-4147 GCA_044449605.1 Candidatus Limnocylindrales bacterium
TGCACCGCCGAGGCCCTCGCGGATGCCGGCCGGGAACTCGCCCACGATGGCGCCGACGACGCTCGCCGTGGCCGCGATCTTGAAGGCCGTGAACAGGTAGGGCGGCGAGGCCGGCAGGCGCAGCTTGCGGAGCACGGTGCGGCGCCCGGCCGCGTAGGAACGCATCAGCTCGAACGCGCGGGGGTCCGCCGAGCGCATCCCGCGGATGGCGGCGATGGTGACCGGGAAGAAGGTCAGGTACGTGGCCACGATGGCCACCCCGAACCAGCCGGCGCGCAGGCCGACCACGACGACCGGGGCGATGGCGATGATCGGCACCGTCTGGCTGGCCACCAGCAGGGGCACCAGCCCGCGCTCGAGGACCTTGACGTGGATGAGCACGATGGCCAGGCCCAGGCCGATGCCGGCGCCCATGAAGAAGCCCAGCAGCGACTCGCGGATGGTGAACCAGGCCGACCCGAGCAGGCTGGCGATGTACGTGGTGCCCTTGGCGTCGAGCTGCCAGAAGGCGCCCAGGATCGTCCAGATGTGGGGCAGGTTGAGGTCGTTGACGGGCTTCCAGCGGAGCGGCGGATCCCAGAAGAACGATCCTCCGCCGAGGACGTTCGGGTAGCGCCAGGGATCGCCGGCGATGAGCTTGGCCACCTCCCAGGCGACGAGGATGAGAGCGACGATGAGCAGGAAGCCCAGGGCGGGGCGCAGGCGCCGGCGCGTCGTCATCCGCCGAAGCTTACTTCGGCGGGGAGTGGCCGGAGCGGGTCCGCGACCGCCGTTCCTCAGCTGCGGCGGCGCCCTCTTGGTCCTCAGCTGCGTCGGCGCCACGCGAAGACACGCGTGCAGTCGAGGTCGCACCAGACGAGGCCCGGCTCCGACGGCGGCTCACCGCCATCGACCAGGGCCTCGACCCAGCGAGCCGAAGAGCCCGGGAACCGGGCCGCGAAGACCTCCGGGTAGCGGGCCACGAGCGCCCGGTTTCGCCGCGTCGCACGGACGACCCATACCGACGCAACCCGATACGAGGGGCCGTCGCCGCCTCGAACCACCGCCAGTTGCTCCGCCTCGGCGACCTTGCGCGCAGTCGACCTGGCCCCGGCCCCGATGTCGCCGAACGTGTTCCAGCACTCGATGACGAGCAGTGCGCGGTGGGGCTCGTCCACGACGCCCACGTCCGCGCTGGCGCTCGGGTCCGACGGACGCGTGGCCAGCTCGAACATGCGGGTCCGCCCGGTCGCACGCCCCAAACGCAGCACCAGCTCCTGGATGCGCAGATGGCCGGCATCGGCCGGTTCCTCGTTCGGATCGCGGGCCAGTCCCACGATGAGTGGCCGATCAAGCGCCAGGGCGATGCGCTGCCACGCGTCCATCGAGAGTCGGCCGCCGTGCCCTCGCTCCGCTAGGCCGATCGTGCTCCGATGGAGTCCGATCCGGACGCCCATGGTTGCCGGAGTGAGACGTCGCCGTCGACGCGAGGTTCGAACGTCGGCGCCGAGGCGCCCCAGCATCTCGCGGTTGCGGCGCATCGCCTCGGCGGTCAGCTCGGGGCGCTTCATGCGTGCCATGCCGCGCTCATTCTCCCTGACGGGCCTAAGCAGGCCATTAGCCCCGGCTCGCCGCAGGCTTATCGGCCATTTCGACTCCCCAGGACGCCCTCATCCTCGCGTGCGTCGATAGGCGAGGCCGACGGTGCCCTTGGCCGCACGCCTATGCGCGCAGGGCGAATGACGCCGTCGCCGACCCGACTAGGGGGGCGAACCCGACTACGGGCGCCGTCGCCGACCCGACTAGGGCCGGTGCGGCCGGTGGCGCCGAGGCGAAGCGGGCCCGCCCCGCGCCGCCCTGCCCCGCTACGGGGCCTGCCGTCGCTAGCCCTTGACGGCCTGGTCGGCGATGTCGAGGGCGCCGTCGATGATCGCGAAGCCCTCGGCCAGCTGCTCCTCGGTGATGATGAGGGGCGGGTTGGTGTGGATCGAGTTGTTGGCGATCATCGTGTACAGGCCGTGCTCGCGCAGGTACTTGCCGACCGCCTTCATCTCGTCGGACGTGCCGTTGTAGGCGGTCATCGGCGTGAACGGATCTCGGGAGCGGACGAGGTCGAGGATGCCGAAGAGGCCCAGGTTGCGCACGGCGCCGACGCTGGGGTGCTTGCGGTACAACTCGGCATGGTGGCGGCGCATGACCGGATCCATCGCGGCCACGTGCTCGACGATGCCGTCCTCCTCGTAGACCTGGATGGTGGCCAGGGCGGCCGCGCAGGACACGGCATGCGAGGAGTAGGTCAGCCCGCCGTAGTACATCTTCGTATCGAAGGCCGCGGCGATCTTGTGGGTCATGGCCACGGCCCCGAGGGGCAGGTAGGACGAGGTCAGGCCCTTGGCCATGGTCATGAGGTCGGGCACGGTGTCCCAGTTGTCCACGGCGAACATCTTGCCCGTCCGGCCGAAGCCGGCCATGACCTCGTCGGCGACCATCAGGATGTCGTACTTGTCGCACAGGGCACGGACGCCCTGGATGTAGCCGTCGGGCGGGATGAGGATGCCGTTCGTGCCCACGATGGTCTCGAGGAAGATGGCCGCGATCGTGTGCGGGCCCTCGTAGCGGATGACGTCCTCGAGGCCCTCCAGCGCTTCGGCGGCCGGGCGCGGCTCCTTTTCGCCCCAGCGGTGGGTGTCGGGATAACGGACGACGCCGACCAACCCCGGCTCGTTGGCCCAGCGGCGCGGGTCGCCGGTCAGGGTCATGGCGCCCATCGTCGCGCCGTGATAGGCGCGGTAGCGGGCCAGGACCTTGTAGCGGCCCGTGTAGTGGCGGGCCAGCTTGATGGCGTTCTCGATGGCTTCGGCCCCGCCCAGGGTGAAGAAGACCTTGTCCATGTCGCCGGGCAGGATCTCGGCCAGCTTGGCCCCCAGGCGCGCCCGCGGCTCGGTCACGAAGGCCGGCTGGACGTACTGGAGCTTCATGGCCTGGGCCGTGATGGCGTCGATGTCGCGCCGATCTCCGTGCCCGATGTTGACGCTCATCAACTGGCTGTTGAAGTCGATGATGCGCTGGCCTTCGGGCGTGTAGAGGTAGATGCCCTCGGCATGGTCGATGGCGATCGGGTCGAGCTGACCCTGGATCGACCAGGAGAAGAAGGTGTGCTCCCGGCTGAGGCGGACGATCTCCTCGCTGGTCATGGAGGCGGGCGTGGTCACGGCCATCGGTAGGGCTCCTGCATGGGCGGCTTCGTCGGTGCGATTGTCGCAGAGCGCCGCCGATCGCGATCAGCAGACGGCCGCGGATCTCGATCAGCGATGGGCGGCAAGGCTCTCCGCGACGCGCCCCAGGGCCGGGTGGCCAGCGACCGCTGCCTCGGCCAGGGCCGCCAGCTCCGCCAAGGGATCCGGGCCGAGGGCGTAGGGCTCGAAGGTCGGACCGGCGACCATCCCCTCACCGACCGGCAGCGTCATCAGGTACCGGCCGGTGGGTGCCAGGAGCCGGGTCATGATCCGGTAGAGGCCGTCCACGAGCGCGCCGCGCCGGTCGCTTGAAGCGAAGATGTCGGCCAGGGTCAGGTGGAGGTACTGGTTCAGGGCGTTGAAGAGGTCCGCGACCGGCTGCACCGCCGCGGGCAGAGCCGCGCGGCGAGGGTTGCGGAGCGCCGGTCGTACGGCGCCGATGGGGACCTCGCCATCGTGGATGCGCAGCAGCTTGGCGTAGTGGGTCAGCTCACGGTGCGATTCGTCGGCCCACTTGTCCTCGCGCAGGCCCTCGCCCTGGTGGACGATGACCTCGATGGCGGCGCGAGCGCTGGCCACGTCCGAGACGAGCATCAGCCCGCCGCTGTCGTCGGCGTCGAACTCGACCGCCCCGTAATCGCTGGGGTCCGACAGCTGGCGCTCGGGCTGGTGATCTGCGAACAGATCGCCGCCCGTCGCCAGGGCCTCGATAGCCATCTCAACGGCCAGGTAGAACTGGCCCAGGGTCTCGTACTCGTCGGCCTCGGGCACGGCAGAGACCGCCTCGGGCCGCTCGATGACCATGAAGGTGCCCGCCAGCAGCTCCATCGACATCGGGGCGAGATGGACCGGCAGGGGCGGCCGATGATGGGGCAGCGGGCGCGGGTAGGTCGAGCGGATGGCGGCGTCGGACAGATCGATCCGGCCACCCA
>JBIOIE010000159.1:0-4140 GCA_044449605.1 Candidatus Limnocylindrales bacterium
CGTCGACGCGATCCTGACCTTCCAGTAGCCCGCCGCGTGGCCGCGACGCTCTACCGCGACGGCGCCCTTGCCGACGGCCGCTCGGACGTGCTGCGGCTTGGCGTCAGCATCCTCGTCGTCGACGGGGCCATCGCCTGGATCCGGCCCTCGGACGACGAGGGGCCGCTGCCCGGGGATGCTCCCGCCGTCGACGTCATCGACGCGAGCGGCTCGACCATCGTGCCCGGCATGGTCGACTGCCACAGCCACCTGACGCTTCCCGGCGGAGCGCACTGGATCGAGCGCATCGACGACCCTGTCGAGCGGCTCCTGGCGGCGGCGGAGCGCAACGGCCGGCTGATGACCGGGGCCGGCGTGCGTTGGGCCCGGGACGTCGGCGCGCCCACGGTCGAAGACCCGGTCGATGGGCGCCGGCGTGCCCTCAGCCTGGGCGTGCGCGACCGCTGGCGGGGGCGGCCCGGCTTCCCCCACGTCCGGGCCGCTGGCACCTGGCTGGACCGGGCCGGGACGCTGCCCGGCGAGCGCTTCGCGGCCGCTGCGGACGCTGACGAGCTGCTCCGGCTTGCTACGCAGCAACTCGCCGACGGCGCGGACCTGCTCAAGCTCTACCTCGACGGACCAGAGCCGGGCATCGCGCCCTGGACGGCCACCGAGCTGGAGCCGGTCATCGCTCTGGCCCACGGCCGGGGCGTGAAGGTCACCGCCCACTCGGGCGACCTGGCCGGGGCGCGCGTCGGCGTGGCCGCCGGCGTCGACTCGATCGAACACGGCATGGAGCTGGACGCCGAGGTCGCCGCAGCCATGGCCGCGCAGGGCACGGTCCTCGTCTCGACGCTGGCCATCTTCCGTTCCTGGCTGGGCTTCGGACAGACCACCGCGATCGAGCGGTTTGCGCTTCCCGAACGTCAGACCCGGATCCGTGACCGCCAGGCCCGGGCGGAGGAGAGCGTACGCATCGCCCGGGCCGCCGGCGTGGCCATCGCCACCGGCACCGATTTCGGGGGCGGTTCGACGCGGGCGAACCAGCTGGCCTGGGAGGTCGAGTCTCTCGTCGCCGCCGGGCTCGAGCCGTGGGAGGCCCTCGGCGCGGCGACCTGGCGCGGCGGCGAGCTGCTCGGCGAGCCCGATGCCGGCGTCATCCGGGAAGGCGGCCCGGCCGACTTCGGCCTCGTCCACGGCGACCCCGTCTCCGACCCGACGGCCCTCTGGCGCGTCTGGCACGTGGCCTGGTCGTCCTGAAACCGGCCATGCCGGATGCCGAGGGGGCCAACGGTCCCGCCCTCAGGTCCCCGACACGGACGTGAACCTCCACGTCTTCCCGCCCGACTGCCGGGAGGTCGAACGGTTCCGCTTCCGGGACTGGCTGCGCACGCATGACGAGGACCGCGCACTGTACGAACGGACGAAGCGCGACCTCGCGGCCCGGCCGCGGGCATACGTGCAGCACTACGCCGACGCCAAGTCGGCGGTCGTCGAGGAGATCCTGGCCCGCGCCACGGCGGACCCACCGTCCGCAGCGGCCCCGCCGGACCTCGCGGACAGGGCCGCGCACGCATGACCCGGCCCTTCCGCTTCCTCGCCGAAGCCCGGGCCATCGTCTCGGGGCCCGAGCTGGCAGCCCAGGCCCGATTCGCCGAGTCGGTCGGCTTCCACGCCCTCGTCGTGCCCGACCATCTCATCGGCCAGCTTGCGCCGGTCCCGACCATGGCCACGATCGCCGCGGCGACCGAGCGCCTGCGCATCGCCGGATTCGTGTTCAACAACGACCTGCGCCACCCCGCGGTCCTGGCCCAGGATCTCGCCTCGTTGGACGTGCTCTCCGGTGGCCGCCTGGACGTGGCCATCGGGGCCGGCTGGAACCGACCCGAGTACGAGGCCATCGGCCTGCCCTTCGACTCCGCCCCCGTCCGCGGCGCGCGGCTCGCAGAGGCCGTGGCGGTCCTCAAGGGCGCCTTCGGCGATGGGCCGTTCTCCTTCGCTGGTGCGTTCTACACGATCACCGACCTGGACGGCCAGCCGAAGCCGGTCCAGCGACCCCATCCGCCCTTCCTCATCGGCGGTGGCGGGCGGCGGACGCTGGAGTTGGCCGCCCGCGAGGCGCAGATCGTCGGCCTCGCGCCGCGTGTCCTGCCCAGCGCGCGGGGCGACCCGCGCAGCATCACCCTGGCCGCAACGGAGGAGAAGATCGCCTGGGTCCGCGCCGCCGCCAGCGACCGCTTCGCCGATCTCGAGTTCAACATCTACCCCTCGATGTCGGAGGTCTCGGTCACCGACCACGCCCGATCCGAGGTGCGGGCGCTGGCCGGCCGGCTCCGGTCCCGGACGGGCGTCGAGATCGGCGAGGACGACCTGCTCGAGTCGCCCCACGTCTTCATCGGCTCGCTCGAGGGCCTCGCCGAGAAGTTCGTCGCGTTGCGGGAACGGCTGGGCATCAGCTCGATCATGGTCGGCGAGGTCCAGCCGCTGGCCCCGCTCGTGGAACGCCTCGCGGGCACTTAGGGGCCCAACCCCCGGGGCCGGCGCCTTGCTGCCCGCGCCGTGCGCCATCGACTTCAGTCCTCTGATGGCGGTCTAACCATCATCTCGACGACTGATGGTTGTACCGCCATCACCCTGGAGGGACGGTCGAATCTGCTGAGCAGTGCCGCGCCGATCGGGTCGCGCGCGGCCCGAAGGTGGCTACGCGCGTTTGCGCTCCAGGTCCAGGAACGGCAGCGCCACGACGCTGGCGCCGACCCGGCCGCGGCGGCCCTCGACGGTCCACTCGACATCCAGCCGCGAGCCCACCGCTTCGTAGGCCGGCGGCACGGACGCGAGGGCGATGGCCTGCTTGAGCAACGGGCTCCAGCCCCGGCTGGTCGCATGGCCGATGGCGGCGAACCGACCCGGGGCGAAGACCGGCACCCAGGACCGATCCACGGCAGCGGGTACGGCCGGGGGCAGGCCCTGCGCCGAGAAGAGGCTCTCGATGCCCGACCAGTCCAGTTGCAGCCCGACCACGCGCCGGGCCGGGCCACCTCGGGCCTGCTCGGCCTGGATGGCGCGCCGGCCCACGTAGCCGGCCTTGTCGAAGCTCACCAGGCGTCCAAGCCCGATCTCGAAGGGCGAGTAGTTCTGCTCCGGGTTCATGGCGTGGCGGGCGGAGGTGTAGTCGACCTCGAGCATGATCAGCCCGGCCTCCAGCCGGCAGACGTCGAGGGCGAGCATCCCCGCCGGCCGGATGCCGTGCGCCTTGCCCGCGGCCATGAGCGCGTCCCAGGCGGCGCCCGCGTTCCGGGCCGGCAGCCAGATCTCGTAGCCGAGGTCGCCGGTATAGCCGGTCCGCGACACGTCGACCTTGAGCTTGCCCAGCTTCGCGGGCCGGCGCCGGAAGTAGCGCAGGTCCGCGAACGACTCGCCGGTCGCCGCCTCGAGCACGGCGCGGCTCTGGGGCCCTTGGAGGGCGAGGGCCGCCAGCGACTCGGTCACGTCCTCGATCTCGACCTCGAGGCCGGCCGCATTGAGGCGGAACCAGCGCAGCTGCGGATCGGCCGCGGTCCAACGGAACTCGGTGGCCGAGAGGCGATGGATCGTCCCGTCGTCGACGACCTTGCCGTGTTCGTCGCACCAGGGCGTGTAGTAGACCTGGCCGACGGCGAGGCGCGTCGCGTCGCGGGTGATGACCCGGTCCACGAGCCGCTCCGCGTCCCGGCCGTGGACCCGATACTTGTAGAGCGGGCTGACGTCGATGAGCGCCGCCGCCTCGCGGATCGCGTTGTACTCGATGTCGTGGGCGTCGGCGTAGGCGCTGGCCGCGAAGTAGCCGGACCACTCCCGCCACTGCATCTTGCGGTTGAGCGGGGCAGTGCGGTCGTGGAACGCGGTGCCGATGCTCACGCTCGTGACCTCCTGGCGGGATGCTCGGCAGCAAGTATGGCGCGTCCGCTACGATGCATGAACGTTATGCAGGTTGGATGGCGGGCCGGGCCCGCCCGCGTCCCTCCGCCGGCCCGGCGGGACGGTCCCGCGCCGGGATCAGCGAGGAGAAGCAGGGTGCCCCAGGCCTACGACGCGGTCATCATCGGTGGCGGTCACAACGGCCTGATCAGCGCGGCCTACCTGGCCCGGGCCGGCCTGCGGACGCTCGTCCTCGAGGCGCGC
>JBIOIE010000160.1:0-4138 GCA_044449605.1 Candidatus Limnocylindrales bacterium
GAAGGAGGCGTCGGCCATGGGCGTGATCATCATCCGCGAGATGGTTGGGACCAGTCCCCGGTCCTGGAGCGATGCGGCGCGTCAGGCGGTGGCGACGGCTTCGAAGACCGTCCGCAACATCCGCAGCGTCGAGGTCGTGAAGTCGACCGCCGAAGTCCGCGACGGCGGCATCACCGAGTACCGCGTCGAGCTGAAGATCGCCTTCGAATACGAGGAGTAGGGCCTTGACCGGCCCGTCGGGCGGGACGGGTGCCGAGGAGGAAGCGCGTCGATGAAGCTGCCGCTGTCGACGAAGACGCTGCTGGCGACCGGGCTCATCGGGCCGCCGCTCTTCGTGATCGTGTTCCTGGTCTTCGGGGCTAAGCGGCCGGGCTACGACCCGGGGCATGACTTCGTCAGCCTGTTCAGCCTCGGCGACGGGGGCTGGATGCAGATGGCGAACTTCATCGTTGGCGGGCTGCTGATCGGCACCTTCGGCGGTGCCCTTCACCGGGTCATGCCGTCGGGCGCCGGCTCCCGTTGGGGCCCGGTCCTCATCGAGATCGCCGGGCTCGGGCTGATCCTGGCCGGCATCTTCTCGACCGATCCGGCCCAGGGCTACCCGCCGGGCGCCCCGCTCGGGCTACCCACGAACGGCACGTCGATGACGGCGAACGTCCACTTCCTGGCCGCGTTCCTGTTCTTCGGCGGCCTGATACTCGCGGCCTTCGTGCTGGCCCGTCGTTTCCGCGCCGCGGGCGAGTCGGGCTGGTTCGGCTACTCGGTCGCCAGCGCGATCGGCGTCCTCGTCTTCTATGCGGCGGCCCTCGTCCTTGCCGGTGGCGCCGAGGCGACCGCAGCGACCGGCGGCGTGGCCGGCTGGCTGCAGCGCGCCGCGATCGTCAGCGGCCTGGCCTGGTCGTTCCTGCTGGCCTGGCGGTATTACCGCTCGGAGGCCTGAGCCCGCGCCTCGACGTCATGGTCGGTGAAGAAGTGGCGCCATGGCCCGGTGGCGGGGATGAACGGCTGCATGACCGCGCGCTCCGCCTGGACGATGTGCATGAGGTCGTGGGCGGCCCACTCGCTGAGCTGCTGACGCAGGGTCACCACGCCCAGCTCGCTGTGCCGCGCGGTCCGGTCCAAGTCCGCTTCGCTCACTGTCGCCAGGAGGGCGAGGCTCTCCGCCCGGA
This sequence comes from Candidatus Limnocylindrales bacterium, assembly GCA_044449605.1. Taxonomy (GTDB): domain Bacteria; phylum Chloroflexota; class Limnocylindria; order Limnocylindrales; family CSP1-4; genus CSP1-4. The sequence continues at coordinate 1,170 of JBIOIE010000160.1, forward strand.
GGGCCCGCTGGCGCTCGGCCAGGGCGGCAGCGTCGGTCTCGGGCGTGATGGGCGTGGCGGACACGTCGGGGTCGTACGCGGTCAGGACCGCGTCGCCGGCGAGGATCGCGCGCACGCGCGCCGCGAAGACCGCCCCTTCGGAGTCGACGGCATGGCCGAGGCACTGGAGGGCCGACCATTCGCCGGGCTCCGGCTGGCGGGCGAGGAGGTCGCGATCCAGGCCACTGCCGAGCGACTGCCAGCGCTCGCCATCCAGGCGAAGGATGGCCATGACGTCGCGGAGAAGGTCGTCGCTCATGGCGCGGACCCTACCATCCGCGGCTCGTCGGTCGAGCCCCGGGCCAGGCGTGCCTCCAGGTGGACGCGCACGTCCGGCCACTCGTCGTCGGTGATGCTGTACCAGGCCGAGTCGCGGCGCTCGCCGCCGCGCACGAGCATGTGCTTGCGGAAGATGCCCTCGAAGGTGGCCCCGATGCCCAGCAGCGCCCGCCGCGAGGGCTCGTTGTGGGAGTCGGTCTTGAACTCGACCCGCCGGCAGCCGAGAACGTCGAACGCATGGCCGAGCATCAGCAGCTTCGCCTCGGTGTTGACGGCGCTGCGCTGCCAGGCGGGAGCGATCCAGGTCCAGCCGATCTCGAGGCGGGCATGCTCGAGGACGAAGGCGAGGTAACGGCTGCTGCCGACGGGCCGACCGCTGGCCCGGTCCACGGTCACGAAGGGAAACTCCATGCCGGCATCGCGCGCCTTGAGGGCCGCCTCGACGAGCGCGCGGATGTCTTCGGCGGTGCGAACGGTCAGGGGCATCCAGGTCCAGATCGTCGGGTCGAGCCCGATCGCCAGCAGACCCGGCAGGTGATCCGGCGACATCGGCTCCATACGCACGTGGTCGCCTTCGAGAACGACGGGCTCGACGCGCATGGGCCGCTCGGTCATCGGCTGAGGATACCGGCTGGCCCCGCTGAGCGACCCGCGCTGGATCTGGCCCCTAGACCCGGGGCAAACGGAGCAGGAGGTTTGCGGCCGCCTTGCCGACCGTGGTGAGGTGATCGCGGAACCCGCAGTCGGGACATGCCGTTACGACGACCTCGGCCCGCCCGCGTCGGCCGACCAGGAAGTAGCGCGTGCCGTCCGCGGCGCGCAGATCGTCCACGATCGTCTGGCGCACGAAGATCGCCCCGTCCTCGACCCGCAGATGGCTGACGTGCTCGTGCGTATCGGACCAGGCCGGCTCCGTGCGGACCCCGTTGACCTCGTACTCGGCCCCGGCCACGCGCTCTCCATCGGAGCGTCGCCGCGTATCGAACGCGCCCATCCCCACCTCTCGACTCCACGTAGTTCAGAGAATATCACTGAGGAGGTTAGCAATAACGTATCACGCCCGAAATCCGACGGCGTCCGCCTCGCAGCTAAGCCGGCGCTAAGGCCCCCGGGCGAGACTCGGTGCTGTGCCGGACCGCCGATCCAGTTACCCGAGCATCTCGAGCCCTCGGGCGTGGGCGGAGCTCGCCGTCGATCGCCTGGCCGAGAGCCGCGTTGACTCGGCCGTCACGGCGTCACTATCCTTCGCGCCACCTCCTGCCGGCGTGGCCAGTCAGCCACGCTCCCAGGACTCGACGACCTCGAAGCCCATCGCGGTCGGCCCGGGTCGTCCCATCGCGCCCAGCCTCTACGCAGCCGTGGACCGACCCGCCGACTTCGAGCCCATCTCGCGCGCCAAGGTGACCCCGACGCCGGTGCGTCCGGAGACGCTCCACCGCGCCCGTCTGCTGGACTGGCTCGCCGTCAACGTCGAGCATCGACTGTCGCTGGTGGTGGCCGACGCCGGCTACGGCAAGACGACGCTTCTAGGCGACCATGCCGACCAGTCGACGAGCCGCTGCCTCTGGCTGAAGCTCGAACATACGGACGGCGACTGGGTCACGTTCATCAACTACCTGGTCGCCGCCTATCGCGAAGCTGTCCCGGAGTTCGGCCATCTGACCCTCCCGCTGATGGCGACGTCGGCCACGGTCCGGCCAGCGCGCGAGGTCGTGCTCGGCGCCTTGATGTCCGAGCTGGCCGGGCTCGCGGACAGGCGCCTCACCCTCATCCTCGACGACTTCCACGTCGTCGACGAGGCGCCGGACGTGCGATCGATCATGGGCCGGCTGCTTCGCGATGCCCCCCGGCCCTTGACCTACGTGATCCTCTCGCGGCGCCGTCCCGACCTGCCCGTCGGCCGGCTTCGGGCCGAAGGGGAGATCGCCGAGCTCGCCCCTGACGCACTCCGCTTCAGCCGCGACGAGATCCGCCGACTGTTCGCCGAGTCATATGGCCAGGCCCTCGAGGACGACGTCATCGAGGAGGTCGAGCGGCGGACGCTCGGTTGGGCCGCCTGCCTGCAGCTCCTGCGTTCCACCCTCCGCGGTCGCTCGAACATCGAGGTCCGTGACTTCGTCAAGCAGCTCTCCGGCGCGACCGGGCCTGTCTACGACTTCCTGGCCGAGGAGGTCCTGCGCGAAGCCAGGCCGGAGATGCGCCGCTTCCTCATGGGCACGTCGCTCCTGGAGCGGATCGTCATCGGACATGTCGCGGCACTGTTCGCCGCCGACGATCCGCCACCTTCGGAAGACCTCCTGCGCGCCCGCATCCAGGAGGCGTACGAGACCGGCCTCATCGGCCGCGGAGACCTCGCCGCTGGGAGCTTCCGGTTCCATCCCCTGCTCCGCGAGTTCCTCGTCCGCCAACTGGCCTCGACCACCTCGGCCGCCGAGATCCGGGACATGCACGTCCGCATCGCGCGAGCCGCTGAGCACGACGCCTGGCTCACCGCCTGTCGCCACTACCTCGCCGCGGGAGAAGACCGCGAGGCGGCCCGCGTCCTCGTGCGATCCGTCCTCGTGGCCGTCGGAACCGGCACCTGGGGCGCGGCCGCCGAAATCGTCAGCCAGCTCACCGATCGCACCGACGCGCCTGAAATCGAGGTGATC
>JBIOIE010000161.1:0-4079 GCA_044449605.1 Candidatus Limnocylindrales bacterium
GCGCGAGCGCGTGCCCTCGGGGGCGAGACCCAACCAGTCGCCGGCATCGAGGACCGCGCGGGCCATCCGGTACGCCTCGCGGTCGGCGCTGCCGCGGCGCACCCCGAAGCCGCCGTAGGCACGCAGGACGGGCCCCATGATCGGCGCCTCGAGCGCCTCCGCCTTGGCCATGTAGCGCACGCGCCGGCCGGTCAGGCGGGCGACCACGAGGCTGAGCAGGGGCGGGTCGGCGATCGAGAGGTGGTTCGAGGCGAGGATCACGCCGGGCAGGTCGTCGGGCACGTGCTCGACGCCCTCCAGGTGGACGTGGACGCGCAGCCCCGTGAGAGCGATGCCGATGCCGAGGTTGCCCAGTCGGAACGGGAAGGGGAGCGGTCGGATCTCGGGACGCTCGGTCATCGCGGCGTCGGCGAAGCCGCCGTCAGGCCTCCTTGACGCCGACCTGGCGGGTGCCCATCAGCTCGCCGCCGTCGACGCCGATGGTGTTGCCAGTCATCCAGCCCAGGCGGGGCGAGGCGAGGGCGATGATCGCCTCGGCGACGTCCTCGGGCGTCGTCAGGCGGCCGCCCGGGTTGCGCTCGCGGGCGAAGTCGCGCAGCTCCTCGTGGCCGGGAATGCGCCGCAGGGCCGGCGTGTCGGTGACCCCGGCCCGGATGCAGTTGACGGTGATGCCGTGGGGGATCAGCTCGAGGGCCAGCTGCCGGGAGTGCGACTCGAGGGCGGCCTTGGCGGCGCTCACCGGGCCGTAGGTCGGCACGTTCTTGATGGCCCCCTCGGAGGTCATCGCGAAGAGGCGCGAGCCGGGCCGGATGAGGCCGGCGTGGAAAAGGTCGCGCACCCACCAGATCATCGAGTGGCCCATCACGTCGGCGGTCATCTCGATCTGTTTCTGGCTGACCTCGCGACGGTTCGGGTCGACGCTCAGGTAGTCGAGCGTAGTGCCGAAGGCGAGCGAATGGAGGAACACGGCGATGACCGGGTCGGCCCCGGCCGCGCGCCGCTCGGCGAAGCGGGCGGAGATGTCGGCGATGACCTCGCCTCGCCGGACTTCGTCCGCGGCGTTGACGTTGTGGAAGACGACCGGCACACCCATCGCCGCGATCTCGTCGCGCACACCGTCCGCGATCGCCTTGGAAGCGCGCAGGTCGAGGTGCACGCCCACGATGGCATAGCCTTCCCGCGCCAGGGCCCTGGCCGTGGCGGCCCCGAAGCCGCTGCTGGCGCCCAGGATGAGCGCCCAGCGCTCGCGCGTGCCGCTACCGGTCTCGGCCATTCGATGCCTCCTGCGGGTGGTACCCGGGGAGTGTAGCCGGGCCCGCAGGTGACCTGCGGCTCTGGCCGGATCAGGGCCGAGGCCGATGCCGCCGAGGCGGCGCACGCGGACGCACCCGCAGCGGCGGCGAACCAGGGGACGTCGCCGTTCCGATCCCGCACGCGGGCAGGAGCGGGAGCGCGCTCGTAACGACGGCCAAAAGTCGTATCGCGGTGGGTAGCTTACTTACCCTGTCGGCGGCGGCTGATTGCGTCGCCGCAGCCCCGACGCCCCGCCTCGTGACTGGCAGACCGGTCAGCAGCAGCGGGGAGCGGCGGGCCGTCGCGCCCTTAGGCGGACAGCTCGGCGCAGATGTCGCCGGTCACCACGCCGTGCCTGGAGAAACGCGTGACCGCGCCCGTGTCGGCGTCGGACGTCTCGGTGACCTCACCGACGGTGCTGAGGAAAAGGCCCGGCCACGCGACCACCCCGTGGGGGCCCTGGTCACCCGGATAGAGGATATTGTTGAACTGGCCGACGATCACGTCGGTCACGGAGTTCGTAGCCGCGTCATACGTCTCGACGTCGATGAACCTCGCGTGCCAGACGAGGGAGGTCCCCGTGCCGACGTTCGTCAGGATGGGGTCAGAGGTCACCGTCTCCACGAGCGTGCCGTTGCTGAACGTGGTATCCACGACCGTCGCATGCTCAGGCTGGACCCGGATGTCGAAGGCACAGCCAGTCCCGGCCGGGTAGACGAAGGAAGCGGTGGGATGGGTCACCGTGGTCACCGGGCCGGCAGCCAGCGCCGACGGGGCCAGGAGCAGCGCTAGACCGATACCTGCGATGGCCGCCAGTCGCGCTGGCCGACGCCGACGCACGCGAGAGAACCGCATGGTGCACGTCCTCCTTGTTGGACTCCGGGGCAAGCCCAGTGTACCGAGCGACGAGCGAGCGGCGCTGTTGTGTTTGGTGACAGGAGGGTTCCAGCGGTGCGTCCGTGCTCCGCGAGCGAGGGCAGATCGCTGCCGCCGCAGGTGGCTCCGGGATGGTGACCATTGTCCTCGCCGTCGTCTACCGACGAGCCCGATCCCATGCGGTCAGCCCCACATCTACGCCCGGAAGCCCTCCGCCTCGCGCAGATAGGTCCGCAACCCATCGCAGCGCTCGGAGCCGCGGCTGACCGACGGAGCCTGTACCCTCGGGCGGTGCCCATCCCCGAGGCCATGCGGCCGGCGGCCGCCGTCGTCGTGCGCCCGATGCGCACGCTCTGGCTGCTCTCGATCGCCCATGCCGTCAACCACGCGCAGGCCGTCCTGCTGCCCCTGATCTACCTGAAGATCATCGACGAGTTCGGCGTCTCGGTGGGCACGGTGGCCATCCTGGCCGGCCTCAGCAGCTTCGCCGCCGGGATCGTCCAGCTGAGCTTCGCGTCGCTGACCCGCCTGTACCCGCGGCGTGTCCTGCTGGGCATCGGGGGCATCCTCTTCGGGGGCGCCCAGGCCCTCATGGCGGCGGCCCCGAACTTCGGGGCCGTTGCCGGCCTGCTGGTCGCCTCGCGCATCGGCGGCTCACCCCAGCACCCCGTCGGTAACGGCCTCCTGGCCGAGCAATTCCCCGTCCACCGGCGGGGCTTCGCCATCAGCGCCCACATCGCCGGCGGCAACGTCGGCACGGTCATCGTGCCCCTCCTCGGAGCCTGGCTCATCGCCGGCGTCGGTTGGCGCTGGACGCTCGTCCTCTTCGGCGTTCCGGCGGTCCTCATCGCCCTGGCCATCCTGGCCCTGGTGACCGAGGCCGGCTCCGACCGAGCCGCGGCCCAGGCACGCGGCAGCGTGCGCAGCGCCTTCGCCACGATCCTCCACGACCGCGACCTCGTCTGGCTCTTCCTCTCGTCCGTATTGGGCGGGGGTGGGCGCGGCCTCGGCGTGGTCAACGTCTTCGTGCCCCTCTACCTCGCCCACGTCATCCACCTCGACGCCGGGACCGTGGCCCTGATGTATGCGGTCCTGGTCGTCTTCAGCGTCCCCGCGCCCCTGGTTGCCGGCTGGCTGTCCGATCGCTTCGGGCGCAAGCCGCTCATCGTCGGCGTCTACGTCGCCGGCGCCGGCTCGTTCGTCGTCTTCCTGGCCGCCGGCTCGAGTCTTCTCGGACTGTGGGCCGGCATCGTCCTGCTGGGCGTCTTCAACTTCGCCGAGAGCCCGCAGCTCCAGGCGCTCCTCGCCGATATCGCCCCGGCGGCCATCCGGGATGCCTCGTACGCGGCCTACTTCACGCTCGCCTTCGGGGTCGGCTCACTGTGGGTGGCGGTCTATGGCGCCGTCATCGACGCGCTGGGCGAGACGGCTGGGCTGCCCCTCGTCTTCGGCCTGATGGGCGTGGCGTTCCTGCTGGCGGCGCTATCGGTGATGCCGATCCACGCCGACCAGCGTGCCGCGGCCAACAAGCTGGCGGAGACGATCGAGCCCTGAGTCAGGTCTTGTGGCCGCCGCATCTGGCCGGGCCTCTGGCTTCTCATACCGTGCGCCCACGACCGTTAGAAGGGGTGCGGCCGGATTTCGTGCTCATACGTGCCGGCGGCGTCCGTATGAGGGCGCTCGGCGCGGATCCCGTGCCTCGAGGCTTGCTAGCGTGCCTGCGGCGCCCGTTTGAGAACGCCGCGGCCTTCGCTTCCCGGCGCGAGGGGCCGTGGGGTTTGGCCTCCGCTATACTTTCGGCCGCTCGCGGTGCGATGCCGCGGGCTCCTCGGTCGGGGCGTGGCGCAGCTTGGCAGCGCGCATCGTTCGGGACGATGAGGTCGGAGGTTCAAATCCTCTCGCCCCGACCA
>JBIOIE010000162.1:0-4048 GCA_044449605.1 Candidatus Limnocylindrales bacterium
AGCGGCGAGGTGACCCGCTGCCGGGTGCTCTGATGGTCGCCGCCACCTGTAACGGCTAGACTTCGGCGGTGTTTTGGAGAGCAGGGGAGCGGGCAGCGGCGCTCCCCGTCCCGTTCGACGCGGATCGCCCGGCCGTCGCGGCCGCACGGCGTGACCCGCACGATTTCGAGCCGCTTTATCGGAAGTACGTGGGCCAGGTGTACAGCTACGCCATCTACGAACTGCGCGACCAGCACCGCGCGGAGGACGTGACCGAGTCGGTCTTCCTGCGCGCCCTGGCGGCGCTGCCCCGCTTCGACGAACGGGGCGAGGGCGACGGCTCGAGCTTCCGGGTCTGGCTCTTCCGCATCGCCCGCAACCTCGTGGCCAACGAGCGGCGCCGCGAGCGCCGCCACCCGGAGACCGATCTCGAGGGCGTCCTCGACCTCCTCGCCGCCGACGGTCCGTCGGTCGGGGTCGAAGAGCGCGAGGCGGTGGCCCTGGCCTGGCAGGCCATCGACCGGCTACCGGAGGAGCGCCGCCGGGCGTTGGTCCTTCGTTTCGTCGAGGAGATGTCCACGGCCGAGATCGGGGCCATCCTCGGTCGCTCGGAGGGCGCCGTCCGGGTGCTCATCCATCGCGCCCTGCGGGCGGTGGCCGCGGACCTGCATCGGGGGCAGGGCCGGCATCCGTGAGCGTCGCCCGCCTTCTCGATGAGGCCGACGCGCTGCAGGTCGACGATTACCTGGAATCGCTCCTGGACGCCCGGGCACGACAGCCCAGGGCCGTCGAGGGCCTTGAGCTCGACGCCGACGAACGGGCGGCTGCCGAGCTGCTGGCCACCCGTTTCGTGCGCTTCCACCCCTCGTTCCGCTTCGAGGAGGCCCTCGCCGCCCGCCTGCGTGAGGCGGCCGGTGGGCCGAAGCAGAACGTCCCCGGCACGCTCATCCGGCTGCCCGATGCCGTCCGGCTGACGGCAGGGCCTGATCGCGCCGGCGCCCGGCGCCGGGTCATCATCGGCGGGGCGATCGCCTCGGGGGTCTCGCTGGCGGGTGCGGCCCTCTTCGCCTGGCGTGCCCGCTCGGCCCCGCAGACGCCCTTCGGACGGGCTGCCCGGGCCGCCCATCGCGCCCGGCCGGCCCTGAGAGGGCACGCCTGATGCCCATCAAGCTGCCCTTCCGGCCGCGCGGCGGCGAGTTCCCGGCCGACCTCTGGACGCGCTGCCCGAGCTGCCAGGAGATGCTCTACAACAAACAGCTCGAGAAGAACCAGCGCGTGTGCCCACGCTGCGGGCACCACTTCCGGCTGCGCGCCGATGCGCGCCTGGCCCAGCTCCTCGATCCGGGCAGCTTCGTCGAACACGACGCCACCCTGGAGTCCCTCGACCCCCTCGGCTTCGTGGACCAGAAGCCCTACCCCGACCGGATCGCCGCCGCGCAGGCCACGACCGGTCTCCGCGACGCGGCCGTGTGGGGCACGGGCCGGATCGCTGGCTCGCCGCTGGCCATCTGCGTCATGGACTTCGCGTTCATGGGCGGCTCGATGGGCTCGGTCGTCGGCGAGAAGGTCGCCCGCGCGGCCGAGCACGCCCTGGCCGAACGGATGCCGCTCGTCATCGTCTCCGCCTCGGGCGGCGCCCGGATGCAGGAGGGCACGCTGGCGCTCATGCAGCTGGCCAAGACCTGCGCCGCCCTGGCCCGCCTGGCCGAGGAGGGCGTGCCCTACGTCAGCGTCATGACCGACCCGACGACCGGCGGCGTCTTCGCCTCCTTCGCCGCGCTCGGCGACGTCAACCTCGCCGAGCCCAACGCGCTCATCGGCTTTGCCGGGGCGCGGGTCGCGGCTGGCACCATCGCCGAGTCGCTGCCGCCCGGCTTCCAGCGCGCCGAGTTCCTGTTCGAGCGCGGCTTCGTCGACCAGGTCGTCCCGCGCGCCGAGCTACGAGCGCGGCTGACCCTGCTGCTTGGCTACCTGCGCCCGGCCGTCCATCCGCCCGCAGCCGCGGGCGGCAACGGGACGTCGCCCAACGGCGCCTTCAAGCCGCTCGGCTTCCTGCCCGCGCCGCTCGAACGCGAGGCCGGCCGTGGCTGAGACCCAGACCCCCGCCGCGCGGACCCCCGCTCCGACCGATCCGCGCCTCGCCTGGGAGCGCGTTCGCCACGCACGCGACGTGAAGCGGCCGCATGCCCTGGAGCTGCTCGGGCTCATGGCCAGTGATGTCGTCGAGCTGCACGGCGACCGCCTCTTCCGCGACGACCCGGCGATCGTCGCCGGGCTCGCCCGCCTCGACGGCAGGGCCATCGTCTTCGTGGGCCAGCAGAAGGGCGCCGAGACCGAGGAGAACATCCGGCGCAACTTCGGCATGCCCCACCCCGAGGGCTACCGCAAGGCGATGCGCCTGTTCCAGCTGGCCGAGCGCCTGGGCCTGCCGGTCGTGACCTTCGTGGACACGCCCGGCGCGTTCCCCGGCCCTGCCTCCGAGGAGCGCGGCGTCGCCGAGGCCATCGCCCGCTCCATCGCCATGCTCACCCGCCTGCGCGTGCCGGTCGTCGTCGCCATCACCGGCGAGGGCGGTTCGGGTGGCGCCCTGGCTCTCGCCGCCGGCGACATCGTGCTGGCCCTCGAGAACGCCATCTACTCGGTCATCAGCCCGGAGGGCTGTGCCAGCATCCTCTGGCGCAGCGGCGACGCCGCCCAGGATGCCGCCGCCGCGATGCGGCTGACCGCGGGCGAGCAGCTCGACCTCGGCGTCGTGGACGGCGTCGTGCCCGAGCCGCCCGGCGGGGCCCAGAAGGACCCGGCGGCCACGGCGGCCAGCCTGAAGGCGGCCATCCTGGCCCAGCTCGACCGCCTCTCGGCGATCCCGGTGGAGGAGCTGCTGGCCGCTCGCTATGCGCGCTACCGGGCCATGGGCGCCTTCTCGACGACCCCGGCGCCCGTTCCGATACGACCGGAGCGGCAGGGCCTTGGCGACCGCCTGCGCACCCTCTTCGACATCGGCCGGATCACCCTGGGCCTGCCCGACGCCGGCCCGCTGCGGCCCCAGGCCGCCGATGAGGTCGATGAGCCGCCCCTGCGCGAGGAGGTCTAGGTGACCCCGCCCGAGCGCGCCGACGAGCCAACGTCCGATGTCGCGGCCGACGTCGCGGCCGAGCGCAGGTCCGACGCGGCGGCCGTCGAGCGCCTGGCCGACGAGCTGCTGCCCGCGCTGATCGCCCACTTCAACGCCAGCGGCCTCGGCGAGCTGGAGATCCGGCGCGGCGATTGGCGGGTCCGGCTGCGCGCGGCGGCCGGCAAGCCGGCGGCGGTCGTGGAGACGGCGGACCTCGCGGCTTCGACCCAGGCGGGCCGCAAGTCGCCCCGGCCCGTGGCCAGCCTCGGTGCCGCCGCGGCTCCGGGCCCGGTCTCGGGCAACGGCCAGACGCCTGATGCCGCCGCCACCGGCCGGCAGGTGGCTCACTCGCCGGGCGTCGGCTACTTCAGCCCCCGGGATGGCCTCGCAGCTGGATCGGCGGTCCGCGCCGGCGACGTCCTCGGCCACGTCGACGTGCTCGGTATCCAGGTCGAGGTCGTCTCGCCCGAGGCCGGCTTTGTCGCGCGCGTCATGGCCGACCGCGGCCAGGCCGTCGAGTACGGCCAGGACCTCGTTCGCCTCGAGACCTCGCAGCCGCCCGCGCCGGCCCGGGAGAGCTGAGTGTTCGAGCGCATCCTCATCGCCAACCGGGGCGAGATCGCGCTGCGCATCCTGCGCACCTGCCGGCGCATGGGCGTCGGCGCCGTGGTCGCCTATAGCGAGGCCGACCGCGACAGCCGGGCAGTCCAGCTGGCCGACGAGGCCATCTGCATCGGCCCGGCCGAGGCGAAGCGGAGCTACCTCTCGGCGCCGGCGATCCTCAGCGCCGCCATCGTCACCGGCTGTGACGCGGTCCATCCCGGCTACGGCTTCCTCTCCGAGGACGACGCCTTCGCGGAGATGACCCGGGCCCATGGCCTGGCCTTCATCGGCCCGCCGCCGGATGTGCTTGAGCGCTTCGCCTCGAAGGCCGGCACGCGCCAGTTGCTGGGCGGC
>JBIOIE010000163.1:0-3998 GCA_044449605.1 Candidatus Limnocylindrales bacterium
TCGGTCACCGGACGATCCTATCGCTCATGACCGCCACCCGGCGGTTGGCCTCGACGTCGTGGACGCGCACGATATCGACGCCGGCCGCGATGCCCAACGCCGTCGTCGCCAGCGTGCCCTCGAGCCGTTCGGGGGCGGGCAGGTCGAGCACCCGGCCGATCGTGGACTTGCGGCTCATGCCCAGGAGGATCGGCCGGCCGAGGACGCGCAACGCGGCCAGGTCGTGGAGCAGAACGAGGTTCTGTTCGGCCGTCTTGCCGAAGCCCATGCCCGGGTCGACGATGAGCCGCTCCCAGCTGACGCCGGCCGCGACCGCCCGTTCGATGGCCCTCTGCAGGTCGGCCAGGACCTCGGCCACGACGTTCCGGTAGCGAGCCTGCGCCCGATCGTGCATGAGCACGAGCGGGACGGCGTGCTCGGCGGCCACCCGGAAGACGGCGTCCGAGGGATCGATGACGGCGGCGCCGTCGTTGACCAGCGCCGCTCCGGCTTCGAGCGCAGACGCGACCACGCCGGCCTTGCGGCTGTCGATGCTGAGGGGCAGGTCGGGGAGGGCCTCGTGGATGGCCCGGATGGCCGGCAGCACGCGCCGCGACTCCTCGTCGGGCTCGACTTCGGCATGGCCCGGCCGGGTCGATTCGCCCCCGAGGTCGAGCAGGTCGGCGCCTTGGGCGGCCATCGCCCGGGCCTGGGCCAGCGCCGCCCCTGCCGCGTCCGCCCCGGTCGGCGCCGCGTGCGCGTCGGAGGCCGCCGCGACCGCCCGGGTGGCCAGCAAGCCGTCGCCGCTGAAGGAATCGGGCGTGACGTTGACGATGCCCATGAGGTAGGTGCGCGCCCCCCAGGCGAACGTGCGGCCGCCGATCGTCAGGGGCAGGGGACGAGCGGGCACGAGGCCCGGATCGGCGTCGGCGGGGAGCGTCACGAACGGTGTCGCGTCGGCCATGGTCGAGGTCGTCGGTCCCTTCCCTGCGTGTCCCGGTTCAGCCCGCGCCCGGGTCGGGCGTCAGGTCGTCGGCCACGAGCCGGCCGCGGACGGCACCGACGAGATACAACGAGCCGGCGACGATGAGCGGGCCACCGGAGGCCCTAGCCGCGGCGACTGCGGTCCCGAGGGCGTCGTCGATCGATCCCAGCGGCGTCACCTCCTGGCCACCATCGGGCGACCCCGCGCGCCACGCGCGCCCCAGTCGCAGCGCCGGAAGCGCCCGTGACATGTCGAGGTGGGTGGGGATGATACGCGCGCCCTGGAGCGCGGCGGAGCCGCCCAGGTTCGCCGCCATCGCCGCCACGTCCTTGTCGCGCATCGCGGCGAAGAGGAGCGTGGCCCGCCCCGGCGAGAGCGATGGCCGGAGCTCGTCGAGGGCCGCGGCCAGGGCCGCGGCGCCGTCGGCGTTGTGGGCGCCGTCGAGGAGGAGGTCCGGCGCCGCCGGGTCGGGCGCATCCGTCCGGGCGGGCGTCGCGAGCCCGTCGGCTCCGAGCGCCAGCAGCTCCAGCCGCCCGGGCCAGCGTGCCAGCTGGAGGCCGGTGCGGACCTGCGCGGCGGTCGGGGCGGCGATGCCGGCCTCGGCCAGGGCGGCCAGGATGCCCAGCGCCACGGCCGCGTTGGCGGCCTGGTGGCGACCGAGGAGGCCCAGGCGCACCTCCCCGAGGCCGGGCGCCACGATGCGCAATCCGCCCCGTTCCATGCCGGCGACGGCGAGGGGCTGGACGATGCGGAGCGGGACGCCCAGCCGCCGAGCGCGCCGCCGGACGACCGCGAGGGCGACCCCGTCGGCGCCGCTGACGGCCCGGTCGCCGCGCTTGATGATGGCGGCCTTCTCGCGGGCGATGGCCTCGACGGTCGGGCCAAGGCGGTCCATGTGGTCGAGCCCGACGTTGGTGACCGCCGCGACGCCCCCATCCCAGGCGTTGGTCGCGTCGAGCCGGCCCCCCAGCCCGACCTCGACGACGCCGATGTCCACGCCCGACCGGGTGAAGGCGGCGAAGGCCGCGGCGGTCAGGACCTCGAACTCGGTCGGCGGGCCGAGCCGGTTCGTCAGCCCGTCGGCGACCTCGAGCACCTCGGCCAGCAGCGAAGCGAACGCCGTCTCGGTCAGCGGCCTGCCGTCGATGAGGATCCGCTCGCGGTAGCTGACGAGGTGCGGCTTGGGCGTCTGGCCGACGCGCAGCCCGGCCGCGGCCAGACAGGCGGCGACCATGGCCTGGACGGAGCCCTTGCCGTTGGTCCCGGCGATGAGTACGCCGGGCATGTCGCGGCCCGGTTCTCCGAGGGCCCGCAGCAGCGCCCTGGTGCGGCCGAGGCCCAGCCGGATGCCGAAGCGGCCGCGCGCCTGCAGCGTCGCCAGGGTCGCCGCGTAGTCGGCCTGCCGCGGGGGCATGGCGCGGAGATGCGTCACGCGCTCAGGGCGAACTCAGCTCGTCCTCGTAGAAGACGCACTGGTTGAAGCGCGGGGAGAGGCAGACATCGCTGACGTAGCTCTGCTCGAGGTGGACGCCCGAGCGCAGCTGGCAGCGGCTCACGTTGTTCTCCTGGCGAAGGAGGGCCTTGAGGAGGTGGGGCGCCTGGATCGGGATCGCACCCCGGGTGTTGGTCACGTAGTAGTGGGGGCAGATGTTGCGGCGCAGGTTGGGCAGGCCGAAGCCGACCCGGGGCATGACCGGGAACGTCGGCCGGGGCATGGAGGCGAGCAGGCCGAGGGCCGCTGGGGTCGCGCGCAGGAAGGGCCCGGGCGGTGGGGGTGGCGGCCGCCGCCGGCCCGGCACAGCCACAGGCACCGGCGCAAGCTTGCGCTCCGATGACTCCAACCCAACCTCCCTCGTGCCGTCATCACCTTACGGCAACTGCCCACAGGGTACAGCGCCCGTCCCGTGCGAGAATCCCGTTGCATGCCGTCGAACACCCCGCGACCCCGTCGGGTCGATCAGCGCCACGCCGCGCCGCGCCGTTCGCAGCCCCCGGTCACCCGCCGCTCACCGATCCAGGGCCGCTACGCGCCGCCCAGCGCCGACCGGCTCATGCGTATCAAGGAGAGCCGGACGGCGGGAGGGCCCTCGAAGGCGGCCCGGATGCTGGTCTTCGGGGCGGTCGTCATCCTCGCCGGAGCGATCGCCCTGGCGGTCACCGGCGGGCTGAGCAGCGCGGTGGCCGAGTTTGGCCACTCGCTCGGCGGGCTGGTCGGTGGGATCGTCGGCGGTTCGCCAACGCCCGTGTCGTCCACGATCATCTCGCCCGAAGGCGCACCCCGCCTCGACGAGCCGGTGGATCCCTGGACCAACGTCGCGCTCTGGGACGTCAAGGGGCTGCTGCCCAGCGGCGCGGCCGGATCGCCGACCCTCCTGCTCGTCGTCTACGTCGGCGATACGAAGGTCGAGCAGATCCCGGTACCGCCGACGGCCGACTTCCTCGTCCCTGCGGTGCCGCTCCAGCCCGGCTGGAACGCGATCAGCGTCGCCATCCTCGACGTGAGCGGCGAGGGGCCGCGGTCGGCCGCCATCAACGTCAACTTCGACGACCAGCCGCCAGCCCTGAAGATCACCTCGCCCAAGGACGGCAGCAAGGCGTCCTCCGCGAAGATCAACGTCGTTGGGGTCACCCAGGCGGGATCGACGGTCGCCATCCGCAACGCCTTGAACGGGGCCGCCGCAAACACACAGGCGGCGGATGACGGCAGTTTCAAGGTCGCCATCGACGTCGCCAGCGGCTCCAACGCCCTGACCGTCACGGCCACCGACCCGGCCGGCAACCAGACGGACGTGGTGGTCACGGTCAAGCGCGGCGGCGGGTCGCTGACGGCCAAGCTGGCGCTCTCGACGGTCCGCATCAACCAGACCTCGCTGCCCACCACGATCACGATCACGCTCACGGTGACCGACGTCGGCGGTGGCGCGGTCTCCAACGCCAGGGTCGACTTCATCATCACCCCACCCGGCCAACCGGCCTCGACCTTCCAGACCGTGACCGTGAGTGGCACCGCGACCTGGCAGTTCACGATCCCCAA
>JBIOIE010000164.1:0-3877 GCA_044449605.1 Candidatus Limnocylindrales bacterium
CTCTTCTGGGACGACCCGGACGTCCTGACCGTCTCCATCCATGAGTCGGGCGACACGCTCTTCCCGGGGACCGGCTCGATCTGGGAGCGGGGCGGACCGGGGGCCGTCGGCTCGAAGGTCAACCTGCCGATGGTCGCGGGGACCGGCGACGCCTCCTGGCTGGCGGCCCTCGAGACGGTCTTGCCGGACCTGGTCGAGGCCTTCGCCCCGACGCTCCTGGTCAGCCAGCATGGCTGCGACTCGCACCTCCTCGACCCGCTTGCCCACCTGCGCCTGACGACCCACGCCTACGCGGCGGCCGCGGCGCTCCTCGATGGCATCGCCCATGACCGCTGCGCCGGTCGCTGGCTGGCCACGGGTGGTGGCGGCTACGACGTCTACCGGGTGGTCCCGCGAGCCTGGGCGATCGTCTGGCTGACCCAGGCGCACCACGCACTGCCGGAGTCGCTGCCGGTCGCCTGGCGGGAGCGCTGGGCGGATGTCGCCGCGCGCTGGCACCAGGCGCCGCTCCCGGAGACGCTCCTCGACCCGGCGGAGTTCGTCCTCGCCGAGCCGCCCGGCCTTGCGGCCGAGAACGCCCGAACCGTCGAAGCAGCCATGGCGGGGCTCGGGGCGCCAGGGCGCTGAGTCCTCACACGGTCGCCTCCGGATCGCAAGAAGCGCGCGGCTGCGCTGCATCGCCCCACGGCCCCTCCGTCCACCACCCGGTGCACGTTTGAGCACGATCCGGCCACTCCACCGCTTCAAGCGCGCCCTGGATGCTCGTATGAGAATCGGCGTCGCCTGGTGGCGGGACACGAACATCCGTTCTGTTTCGTTCGCGCGCCGTATACTCGCGGCCCATGCCCCGCCGAGCCGCGTCCGCGCGCCCCATCGACCCGCTCGGGCCGTTCCAGCCAGCCACGCGGGATTGGTTCAGGACGGCGTTCGCGGAGCCGACGACGGCCCAGGCGCAGGGCTGGCCGGCCATCGCCGCCGGCGAACACACCCTCATCTGCGCGCCGACCGGGAGCGGCAAGACGCTTGCCGCCTTCCTCTACTGCCTCGACCGCCTGCTGGCCGAGGCGGCGCCGGTCGATCCGCTGCGCGCCCTGCGCGTCCTCTACGTCTCGCCCCTCAAGGCGCTCGCCCACGACGTCGACCGCAACCTGCGGGCGCCGCTCCAGGGCATCGCCCTGGCCGCCCGGGCGCGGGGGGAGCGGACCCGAGAGCTGAGCGTCGGCATCCGCACCGGCGACACGCCGGCCGCCGAGCGCCGACGCTTCGTCAAGCATCCCCCGGACATCCTGGTCACGACCCCCGAGTCGCTTTATCTCCTCCTCACCTCGGGCTCGCGTGAGGCGCTGCGCGGCGTCGAGTGGCTCATCGTCGACGAGATCCACGCCCTGGCCGGCACGAAGCGGGGCGCCCACC
Source organism: Candidatus Limnocylindrales bacterium (assembly GCA_044449605.1). Taxonomy (GTDB): domain Bacteria; phylum Chloroflexota; class Limnocylindria; order Limnocylindrales; family CSP1-4; genus CSP1-4. The sequence goes on from JBIOIE010000164.1 coordinate 1,414, forward strand.
TGGCCCTCTCGCTCGAGCGCCTCGAGGCCCTGACGGCACGACCGCCCCAGCGCATCGGCCTCTCGGCGACCCAGCGGCCGCTCTCGGCCGTGGCCGGCTTCCTGGGCGGCCGGGACGGACCGGGGGACGACGCAGGCCCGGGCGTGCCGCGCCCCGTGACGATCGTCGATGCCGGCGTGCGCAAGCCGCTCCTCCTGCAGGTGGTGGTGCCGGTCGAGGACATGAGCCGGCTGGGCGAGGCGATCCCGCTCGAGGAGTCGCCCGGCGGCCCGGGCGGTGGCAGGGAGGCCCGGACGAGCATCTGGCCCTCGGTCTATCCGCGCATCCTCGAGCTGATCCGGGCACACCGGAGCACGATCGTCTTCGCCAACTCCCGCCGCCTCGCAGAACGGCTCGCCCTCAAGCTCAACGAGCTGGCCGGCGAGGAGCTGGTCCGGGCCCACCACGGTTCCGTCGCCCGGGAGCAGCGCCTCGAGATCGAGGAGGCGCTCAAGGCGGGCCGGCTACCCGGCATCGTCGCCACCAGCTCGCTCGAGCTGGGCATCGACATGGGCGCCGTGGACCTCGTCGTCCAGGTCGAGTCGCCGACCTCGGTGGCCAGCGGGCTCCAGCGCATCGGGCGGGCCGGCCACCACGTCGGCGAGCCATCGCGCGGGGTGATCTTCCCGAAGTACCGGGGCGACCTCCTCGAGGCCGCGGTGGTCACCCAGCGCATGCACGCCGGCGCCATCGAGACGACCACCATCCCCCGCAATCCGCTCGACGTGCTGGCCCAGCAGCTGGTGGCCACGACCGCCGATCGCGCCTGGCCGGTCGACGAGCTCTATGCCCTCGTGCGGCGGGCGGAGAACTTCGCCGCGCTCGGCCGGGAGGCCTTCGAGTCCGTGCTGGACATGCTCGCCGGCCGCTACCCGTCCGACGAGTTCGCGGAGCTGCGGCCGCGGCTCGTCTGGGACCGCGTGGCGGGCACGGTCGCCGCGCGCCGCGATGCCCACACCGTGGCCATCACCTCCGGCGGCACGATCCCCGACCGGGGACTCTTCGGGGTCTACCTCGCGGACGACGGTGGGGCAGCGACCACGGGCGCCAGGGATGGCCGACGGGCGGGCGGCCGGCGGGTCGGCGAGCTGGACGAGGAGATGGTCTATGAGGCCCGCGAGGGCGAGGTGGTCCTCCTGGGGACGAGCGCCTGGCGCATCGAGGGCATCACCCACGACCGGGTGCTGGTCAGCCCGGCACCCGGCGAGCAGGGCAAGATCCCCTTCTGGAAGGGCGACGGTGTCGGCCGCCCGATCGAGCTGGGCCGGGCCATCGGCGCCTTCGTGGGCGAATACGCCGAGGCCGCCTCGGGCTCCGAGAGGGCGCGCGGACGGGCTGTCCAGCGCCTCCACGCGGAGCACGACCTCGACGAGCTGGCGGCCGCCAACCTGCTCGCCTACCTCGCCGAGGAGCAGGCCGCGACAGGCGCCCTGCCGACCGACAAGACGATCGTCCTGGAACGCTTCCGCGACGAGCTGGGCGACTGGCGCATCTGCATCCTCAGCCCCTTCGGCGGCCGCGTCCACGCCCCCTGGGCGCTGGCCATCGAGGCCCGACTGCGGGCCGAGCTGGGCCTCGAGATCCAGCCGCTCTGGTCGGACGACGGCATCGTCCTGCGCCTGCCGGCCACCGACGGGGCCTGGGCGAGCGGCCTCGCCGGCGCGGACGGCGAGGGCGTCGAGGCCGCTGACGGCATGGACTCGTCCGGCGCCGCGGCGCTCAGCGGTCCCACCGGCGCCGCCGCTGCGGAAGCCGCCGTGCGTATCCCGGCCGACGAGGTCGAGGACCTCGTGGTCGGCGCCCTGGGCGGCTCGACCCTCTTCGCCGCCCGCTTCCGCGAGAACGCGGCCCGGGCCCTGCTCCTGCCCCGGCGGCGCGGCAACGAGCGTCGGCCGCTCTGGCAGATGCGCCAGCGCTCTGCCCAGCTGCTGGCCGTCGCCAGTCGCTACGGCAGCTTCCCGATCATCCTCGAGACATACCGCGAGTGCCTCCAGGACATCTTCGACCTGCCCGCCCTGCGCGACCTGCTGGCGGCCATCGAACGACGCGAGGTCCGCATCGTCGACGTCGAGACCCGGCGGGCTTCCCCCTTCGCCAGCTCGCTGCTCTTCGACTACATCGCCACCTACATGTACGAGGGCGACGCGCCGCTCCTGGACCGGCGCGCGCAGGCGCTGGCCCTCGATCGGGACCTGCTGCGCGACCTGCTCGGCGCGGAGGAGCTGCGCGAGCTGCTCGACGCCGACGCGATCGCCGAGGTCGAGCTCGAGCTCCAGGCCCTGACCCAGGAACGGGCGGCGGGCTCGGCCGACGCCGTCCACGACCTGCTGCGCCGCCTTGGCGACCTGAGCGGTCCAGAGGTGGCGGCACGCGTCAGGGGCGCCGACGCCCGCTCCCGCGAGCGCGCCGCCGGGGAGTGGCTGGA
>JBIOIE010000165.1:0-3864 GCA_044449605.1 Candidatus Limnocylindrales bacterium
GCCGGCGGCGATGCGGCGATGCGCCGGAGCAGGGCTCGCACCCGCGCGGTCAGCTCGCGCAGGCTGAAGGGCTTGGTCATGTAGTCGTCCGCGCCGATCTCGAGACCGACGACCTTGTCGATCTCGCTGTCCCGGGCGGTCAGCATGAGGATCGGCACCGCCGATTCGGCGCGCAGGATGCGGCAGACCTCGATGCCCGACAGCTCGGGCAACATGAGGTCGAGGACGACGAGGTCGGGTCGCTCGGAGCGGAAGCGTTCCAGGGCCGCGCGGCCGTCTGCGGCAGTGATGACCTGGTAGCCGTCACGCTCGAGGCTCTCGGACAGGGCCTCGAGGATGGTCGGCTCGTCGTCGACGACGAGGATGGTGCGGACCATGCGCGGCCATGGTAGGCCGCGGCCGTTAACGCGATGTCAACGCCGGCGACGGGTCGATGACCGGCAGGCGCCGGCCGGCGATGGCGGCGGCCCCCAGTCCATTCGCGGGCAGCAGGCCGGCCACGATCCGCTGGAGGCGGGCGATGCCATCGGGCGCCAGCGCGTAGTAGATCCAGCTCCCGCGCCGGTCGGCGGTCACCAGCCCCGCCTCGCGCAGCACGCGCAGGTGGTGCGAGACCGTCGGCTGGGAGATATCGATGCCGACGATGAGGTCGCAGGCGCAGGTCTCGCGCTCGGTCGAGAGCTGGCGGACGATGGCCAGGCGCATCGGGTCGGCGAGGGCCTGGAGGAGCAGGGCGTCCTGGTCGGTCGGACGGTTCACGGACCACATGATATCCATCCATGTCGATATTGACAAGTATCTATGTCTAGTCGTAGGCTGCCCTCATGACGGACGCCTTCATCGCCGGGATCTTCGCCGGGCTGGGCGTGGCCATTCCCGTCGGGGCGATCTCCGTGCTCATCATCGACACGGCCCTGAGCCACGGTTTCCGGGTCGGTTGGGCAGCGGGCGCCGGGGCCGCCACCGTCGATGGCTTCTACGCCGCGGTCGCCGCGCTGTTCGGCACGGCCGTGGCCGCCCTCGTCGCGCCATGGCAGTCGCCGCTTCGCCTCCTGGCCGTCGCGATCCTCGTGGCCATCGCCGTGCGCGGCATCCTCGCCGCCCGTCGGACCGGCACCGGTCGACGCCCCGAGGATCCACCCACGATGCGGCGGGCCTACCTGACCATCCTCTTCCTGACCCTCATCAACCCGATGACCGTCGTCTACTTCGCCGCCCTGGTGCTCGGGCTGCCCGGCATCGGCGACGGGGTCGAGGGCCGGGTCGTCTTCGTCGTCGGCGCGCTGCTGGCCTCGCTGGCCTGGCAATCATCGATCGCCGGCATCGGGGCCCTTCTCCACCACCGTGCCTCGGTCCGCCTGCGGACGGCTACCTCGCTGCTGGGCAGCGCCATCGTGCTCGCCTTCGCGGCGCGCATCGCCCTCGACGTCATCAACGCGTAGCACAGAACGAAGGAGTTCGAACCATGACCGACCAGCTCGTCGAGACCGTCCGAGAGCATTACGCCCAGACCGCACTCTCCGTGCTCGAGGCCGAGACGCCATCGGCCGCCTGCTGCGGCGACGGCTGCTGCAACGTCGGCGAGGCGCAGGACTGGGGCCCGGTGCTGTACGACGCCCTGCAGCGTGCATCCCTGCCCGACGCCGCCGTGCTGGCCAGCCTCGGTTGCGGCAACCCCACGGCCGTGGCCGAGCTGCGCGAGGGCGAGCGGGTGCTCGACCTCGGCTCCGGCGGCGGCATCGACGTCCTCCTCTCGGCCAGGCGGGTCGGCGCCACCGGCCGCGCCTTCGGCCTCGACATGACCGACGAGATGCTGGCCCTCGCCCGGCGCAACGCGGCCGAGGCGGGCGCCACGAACGTGGAGTTCCTGAAGGGCCGGATCGAGGCCGTGCCGCTGCCCGCCGGCAGCATCGACGTCGTCATCAGCAACTGCGTCATCAACCTCTCGACCGACAAGCCGGCCGTCTTCGCCGAGATGGCCCGGGTCCTGCGGCCCGGTGGTCGGGTCGGTGTCAGCGACATCGTGGCCGAGGACCAGCTGACCCCCGAGCAGCGGGTCGAGCGGGGCAGCTACGTCGGCTGCATCGCCGGCGCGCTCTCCTTCGCCGAGTACCGGGCCGGGCTCGAGGCCGCTGGCTTCCGGGACGTGGCCATCACCCGGTCCCACACCGTGGCCGACGGGATGTGGTCGGCGATCGTGAAGGCCGTCCGCGCCTAGCGGTCGAGGGTCGAGCCCTCGACACAGGCGGCCAGGACCCCGAGCCGCTCCAGCCGCGCCAGGGTCGGGCGGCGGCGGACGGTCCAGGCCACGAGGTCCAGGCCGGCCTCGTGGGCTGCTCGGGCCGTTGCCGGGGTGATGGCATGGAACTCCGCGGCGATCGCGGCACAGCCAACGCCCACGGCGACGGCGACGACCTCGGCGTCGATCCACCAGGCGTTGAGCCAGCGCGGCCAGCCGGGGAGCAGCGTGGAAGCCTTCTCCAGGGCCGCCGGGTCGAAAGCGGAGACGACCGCCCGGGCGGGCGTGTCCCCACGGGCGTCGATGAGCGCCTCGGCGACGGCCTTGTTGGGCATCTCCTTCAGCTCGACGTCGAGGAAGGCGTCCGCCGGCACGGCCGCGAGCGCGTCGCTCAACAGCGCCACGCCATGGGCCGCCAGCGCCGCCGCCTTGAGCCGGCCGATGGCGTGGGGAACGCCCTGGACGCGCAGCAGATCCGCGTCGTGGCTCAGGACGGGCCTCCCGTCGGCGGCGAGGCGAACGTCGAACTCCACGCCGGCGGAGCGGGTCGCCCGGGCCCCTGCGACGAGCGCCGCGACGCTGTTCTCGGGCGCCAAACGCCAGTCGCCACGGTGCGCCAGCCGCAGGATCGTCCGACCTGGCTCCACCTCAGGCCCCGATCTCGAGCTCGGCCAGGACGCCCTTGTGGTCGGATGGGTAGAGGGTCGGATCGACGACGTCGGGCCGGTCGAAGCAGAGCCGCGCCGCCCGCACCGTGACCGCGCCCGTGACCCAGATGTAGTCGAGGCAGGAGGGCTCGCCGTCGGTGTCCATGCCCGGCGCCAGGAGGCCCGAGGGCCAGGTCACGTCCGGCTCGGCGCCGTTGGCCGCCGCGTAGGCGGAGCGGAAGCCGGCATCGAGCATGCGCCGGTAGGTCGGCTCTTCGGGAGAGGCGTTGAAGTCGCCGTTGACGATCGTCGCGGCGACCGGGGGCAGCGCCGCCAGCCAGGCCACGACGGCCTCGGCCTGGGCGAGGCGGACCTGGGCGTGCTCCGGCCCGACCTCGTGATGGAGGTGCAGGTTCACGGCCCGCAGCCGGGAACCGTCGGGCAGGGTCAGTTCGACCTTCTGCGCCGCCCGCGTGTAGCCGAGATCGAGCTGATCCGCGTCCGACGCCGCCGCCAGGCCCGCCGCCAGGGGCAAGCGGACGAGCAGGCTGTTGCCGGCCTCCGGCCGCCATGCCGCCACGCGGCGGGCCGCGTAATGGCCCTCGCCGGATGCGCCCAGGAGCCGGTCCTGCTGCAACGGGAAGACGACCTCCTGGAGGCCGGCGATGTCCGGCTGGAGAGCGGCGAACTCGGCCAGCAGGAGAGGCATCCGCTCCGGCCAGCGGTCCATGAGGTTGCGCAGGTTCAGGCTCAGGTAGCGCAGTCGGGTCGGCATCGATGGCTCCTCAGGTCGTCGTCGGCAGCCGGCGCTCGGCGTTTTCGGCGTCGAAGGCCTCCAGCTCGCGGGCGGCGCGACCCGGATCCCAGCCCAGGCGCTCGACGCCGACGGCTGCCACGGCCTCGGCGGCCGCGCGTCCCAGGTCCGGGCCGAAGCCGAGGGCCATGCGCCGGAGCACGACATCGGCGACCGTGGCCGCC
>JBIOIE010000166.1:0-3830 GCA_044449605.1 Candidatus Limnocylindrales bacterium
CATCGCGGCCCGGCCTTCGACGCCTGCCGCTATGCCATCGAGGAGCTGAAGGCCCGGGCGCCGATCTGGAAGTCCGAGCACTTCGCCGACGGCGGCGTGTGGTTGGGGGCGCCGGCGCGCGAGGGACCCGAAGGAGCCCGCACACGGCCCGAGGAGCCGCGCGAGTGAGCCGCGCGCCCGACCTTGCCGCCCAAGCCCGCGACCTGCGCGCCGCAGCCGCTGCCCTGGCCGCGTCCCTCCACGCGGTCGCGCGGACGCAGACGACGCCCGCCTGCGACCGGGCGGTCCTGCGCCTGTTCGGCGTCGCCGGCCTCGACCGGGCCGGCCGGCCCCTCGCCGCCGAGGTCGTCGACCGCTTCGGAGCCGGTGGCCCGGCGGGGCCCTGGGGCGACATCGGGCTGCCCTTCGCCGTCGCCGCCGCGGAGTACGGGCTGACCCCGGCCGAGCTTGCCCAGGACGTTGCGGCCGGCAACATCGACCTGCGCCTCGAAGCCGAACTGCTGGCCGACCGGGGGCGCCGGGCGCAGGCGGAGGCCCTCATCGGCGCCTGGGTGGCCGGAGCCTGGGAGCGCTTCGATGCCCAGCGCACGGCCCGTCAGGAGCTGCTCGGCCTGCTCGGCGAGACGCCCCTGCCGCGCTTTGGCCTGGAGCTGGCCGGGCTGCGGGCAGGGGAGGTGGCGGCGGCCGTCCGCGGCGTCGTGGCCGGCGGCGCGGACCTGCTCCAGGTCCCCGTGCCGGTCGACCGCGAGCTGCGTCGCGGGCTCGGCGAAGACGTCGACCGCCAGGGCGCCGACGAGGATCCGGCCGTCGCCCCCGCGGGCAGCCAGCGCGGCCTCGCCCTGGTCAGGGCCGCAACCGACGAGGCCGCCGCCGAGGCGGGACGCTACGTCCAACTTGCCACCCGGTCGGTCGGTCTGTCCGAGCCCGAACAGGCGATCGTGGCCGGCTTCGAGCGCATCGATGCCGTCTTCACCGATCCACTCGAGGCCGTCGTCGACTACGGCGTCGATCCCGCCCGAGCCCTGGCCGACCATGCCTTCGCCGTCGGCCTCCTCGAACGCACGGGAGCGACCCTCGTCCTTGGTCCCGGGCCGCTGGCCGTCGCGCCCGAGATGACCCGCGGCGAGCCGCCCGATCAAGCAACCCGCCTTGGCCGCTCGCTGGCGCTCCAGGCACTGGCCGTCGAGCTGACCCGCTGTGCCAGCCTGCCCGACGAGCGGATCGCCATCGCCGGCCTCTCGCGCGAGCCGTTCCAGGGACCGACCGGCCTGCTTCAGGGCTTCGTCGAGCTGGCCCTCCGCATGCTCGCCTTCCCGGCCCACGCGCTCGTCCTCGAGGAGCCGCCCGCCGCCGACGGGGACCCGGCCTGGTCGATCGCCCTGACCGCCTGGCTCGGGGCCGGCACCGCGCCGGCCATCCTCCTGGGCCGCCGCAACACGTTGGCCGCGGCACAGGCCGTCGGTGCGATGCGCGGGGCCGCCGCGGCCGCCGCGGCCCTGGTCTCGGTCCGCGGCGCCGGTGCCCCGGAGGGGGAGGCGGCCACGCTCGCCGGACAGGCGCTCGCCGCGGGCCTGGCCACCATTCGCGGCCTGGCAAGCGACGGCTGGGAGGGCCTGCTGGTCTCGCCACCCGTGGTCGGCCGTCAGGCCGCCAGTGCGGCCGACGAGCACGCCGCGGGCGCCCGACAGGCCGCCATGGTGATCGTCCCGCGAGCCTACCTGGGCCTGCCGGCGGCCCCGGGCCCTGCTACGCTGCGCCGGTGAGCACCCCGACCCCCGAGCCGCCGGCCAACCACACCGATTGGCCGGAGTGGTCGCAATGGTCGTGGTCGCCCCGTCGCCGTGTGCCCTGGCTGGGCATCCTGCTGGTCGTCTTCGGGCTGGCGCTCCTCGTCCAGCAGGTCACGCCCCTAGGCGCGTCCACGACGTTCCTGAGCGCCCTGGCCATCGCCTTCGGAGCGAGCTGGATCGTCGGCGGGTCGCGCTGGGCGGAGGTGCCGGCGATCCTCCTCGCCGCCCTGGCCATCCCCCAGGCGCTCACCGATCTCGGCTACATCGATGGCCCCGGCTGGGGCTCGCTCACCCTGGGTGCCGCCTTCCTGCTCATCTGGCTCATGGGGCGCCGGCCGGGGCGCCGCAGCGGCTGGGCCTTCTGGCTGGCCGTCATCTTCGGGCTGATCGGGCTCACCCAGGTCTCCCAGCAATTCGCCTGGCTGCCCCCGCTCGACGCCTTCTGGCCGATCGTCTTCATCGTGCTCGGCCTCGCGATCATCCTCGGGCAGGCGCGTCGGGGGTCCGGCAGCGGCTGGTGAGCTAGGCCATGTCGGTGCGCACGGTCATCGAACGCGGGCCCAAGGGGAAGCGGACGGTCGCCTTCAGCCTCGACTGGCCAGGCTGGAGTCGGGGCGCGCGGAGTCTCGAGCTGGCCCTGGAGACGCTCGAGGCCTATCGGGAGCGCTATCGGCCGATCGCTGGCCTCGCCGGGATGGCCCGCGAGTTCGACGCCGCTGGGCCCCTCGAAGTCGTGGAAGATAGGGTCGGGACCGGCTCGACCGACTTCTGGGGCATCTCCTTCTATCCCTCCTCGACCGAGCAGGGAGCGCTGAGCGATGCGGAGTTCGAGCGCGGGATCGCCCTCTTGCGGGCCTGCTGGGCGTTCTTCGACGGCGTCGCAGCCCGGGTCTCGGCGGAGATGCAGAAGGGCCCGCGTGGGGGCGGACGCGACCGCGACCGGATCATCCGGCACACCATCCGCACCGAGAGCGAGGACTTCGCGAGGCAGGTCGGCCTGCGGATCCCGGAGGAGGCGGCACTGACACCGGATGGCCTGCGCCAGCATCGCGAGACCTACGTCGCGGCGATGCGTGCCTACAACGCCGGCGATGTCGCCAGGCGCATGCGGTCGTGGACGCTGCCGTTCCTCATCCGACACTCCGCCTTCCACACCCTCGACCATGCCTGGGAGATGGAGGACAAGGACCTCTCCGGCCGGGACGGAGATCCATCGCCTCCCTGATCAGCCCTCGGATCGGGGCCCGGACATCGGTCGGTTCTCGCGCTGTGTGCGGCGCACGTTGGACCGGGCGCTGCGGGTCTGCGCGACGAGGACGAGCACGAAGACGAGGATCGCGAGGCCGGCCGTCGGCACGACCGACGTCGTGACGAATCGGGCGAGCACGACCGCAGCTAGCGCGCCGGCGATGACCGCGTTGAGGACCGACACGACGAACGACGTCGCGGCGAGGAGGTGGACGATAGGCGGCAGGTGGGGTGGGACGGCCATGGTCCTGGCGAGGCCGGGCAGGTCGTCGTGGACGCCCATCACGAAATACGGCTCGAGCTCCGGCGCGATCTCGAGGTAGGCGCCGCGGATCCGATTCATGCCCGCGACCGTCAGCCCCTCGTGGTAGTTGGCGGCCCCCATGCGGATGAACGTGGCCAGGCCGATGAACAGGACGACGGGCAGGATCACCATCGCGAACAGGAAGAAGAGGTCCCCGACCCGATCGAGGCCGGCGATCAGGCCCAGCGCGACCATCGCCCCGGACAGCGTCGAGAGGTACATCCCGCCCCGCGCAAACGACTCGTTCCAGGCCAGGCTCCGCGACGCCATCAGCGAGGCGTGCTCGGCGGTCAGGATCTGCAGTCGAACAGCCACCGGCGTGGGACCGGTCTCGCCAAGCGGCGTGCTATCGGCCTCCGCGTTCATCGGCGTGAACCCCCAAGCGCGTCGGTCATGCCGGAGAGCCTACTTCGTGTAGACGCCCGCGGGGTCCAGCTCCTCTCGGATGAGGCGAAGCTCCTCAGCCGTCGGGGGAGGGGTCTGGGCGA
>JBIOIE010000167.1:0-3812 GCA_044449605.1 Candidatus Limnocylindrales bacterium
CCGACACGCTCCGTCCAGTCGCGGAAGTAGGGGAACGACGCCCAGGCCAGGCGCGACTCGCTCTCGAGGTCGTAGTGCATGCGCACGAAGCCGGACGAGCGCCCGGTGGCGCCGGCCGCGACGGTCGCCCGTTCGAGGACGAGCACGGACACGCCCCGCCGGGCGAGGTGGAAGGCGATGCTGGCGCCATGGACGCCGGCGCCGACGACGATGACGTCCGCAGTCTCGGTCACGGCCGAATCATGCGCCCCGCGGCGGCCGCGTGCGCGTGCGGGAGAGGGCGTGGCTGCCTGCGCTCGGACAGGCGGTCAGCGGGCGATCTGTCGCTCCGGGAAGCGCTCGGCCAGGGTCGTCGGCCGGACGGGTGCGCCGCTGGCCCGCCCCGCTGCTGCCGTGGCGATCCGGTAGGTCAGCAGCAGGCCGACGACGATCGTGGACCCGAAGTAGATCCAGCGGGCCCACTCCTGGCCGCTGTCCGTGCCCGACATCAGGCCGTGCGCCGTCGCACCACAGAAGGCGAAGAGGGTCAGGTAGTGCAGGGCGCGCCAGGCCCGCTGGCCGATGTGGCGGCGGACGTAGAAGCTGGCCACGACGGCGAGGGAGAGGTAGAAGGCGACCTGCCCGATGCCCACCCAGAGCGGCTGGTACGGCGCCCAGAAAGGCACGAGGATCTGGGCCAGCGAGAAGGGGATCGAGGCGTCCAGGCTGAGGAGGGTGCCGTGGATCGCCGCGAGGCCCAGGCCGAACGAAGCGAGATCCTGGTGGAGCGTGAAGGTGATCGGCCGATGGGCCAGCACGTCGAGGATCTTGGTCGAGAGCAGCAGCCCGTAGACGACCGAGCCGGCCAAAGCGAAGTAGGCGATGAAGCCCACCAACCGCTCGGCGTACCAGGGCAGGTTCCCGGGATGAGCCGTGATCGTCTCCAGGATCGCGCGCAGGGCGCTCGGCAGCGTGCCGCCGAGGACGATGCCCACGGCCACCGCGGACAGGCCCCAGCGGGCCAGGCGGGTGCGGGGATCGAGGCCGCGGAACCTCATGCCAGCCAGCGCAGCGTGCCCGGGGTGGCCAGTAACTCGCCGCGCTCGGTGAGCAAGAGGGCGCCAAGGACCGATCGGCGGTGCAGGAGGAGCAACGCGTCCTCCGAGCCGACGATCACGGCCGCCTTGGCGAAGGCCTCGGCCGCCCGCGCCGTCCCGGCCAGCACCGTGGCCTGGATGACGTCGGTGGTGGCCGGCGCCCCGGTCCGGGGATCGATGAGGTGGTGGCGCAGGCGACCGGCCTGGACCCAGCGATGGATGCTCGTCCCGGACGTGGCCAGGCCATAGCGGGTCGTGGCCGCGCCCTCAGCGCCTTGCAGCTCCAGCGTCGCCAACGGCGGACGAGGGCCGTCGGGATCCGCCGCTGGGCGGCCGTCGTCGACGCCGATGGCCCAGCGCTGCCCGGCCATCAGCGACATGGCGATGTCCCCGTCGGCGTCCACGAGCGCGGCAGGGTGGCCGGCCAGGAGGTCCAGCACCCGGTCGGCCAGCCAGCCCTTGGCGACGCCATCGAGGTCGAAGCGAAGACCCGGCGGCCGACGGACCACGGCGCCACGGGATCGGCGATCGAGTGACCAGGCCCGAGAGGCGCCATCGGGGGCGGCCAGCTCCGGGGTCCCCGGACCCGGGCTCCCGAGATCGTCCTCGGCGGCCAGGCGGGCGTCGAGCAGCGCGATATCGACGATCCCATCGGTGGCGGCTTCGGCGGCCCGGCCCCAATCGAGGACCGCATTCAGGGTGGGCCGCACGGGCACGGCCGGGCGAGCGTCGGCGTTGAGCCGCGAGAGGTCGGAGCCGGCCGAGAAGCGGGTCAGGCAGGATGCCCAGGCGCCGAGGCGCGCGAGCGCCGACTCCGCGTCGCGGGAGGCCACGGCGCGCCCGTCGGCCGCGTCAGCCGCGCGGATGTGGACGGCGACGCGGCCGCCCATCAACCGCGCCTCGGCGGACACCAGCGGCGCCTCGAGGGCGGTGGCCAGCATGGGGCTCAGGGCTTGCCCGACTGCCGCGTCGTCGTCACGACGACGATCCGGGGTGACGGCGCCGGGAGCTGCTGGACCGCGGCGGCGGGCGGGGCGGTCTGACCCGGGCTCAGCTGGACGTAGTTCGTGACGTGCTGGACCGTGCGGGCGACCGGCTGTTGGACGATGACCTGGGTCGTCGTGCCTGCACCGGCCGGGGGGATCATCACCGACGTCGCCAGTGCGCTCAGCGAGGCGAGGCCCGCGAATCCGATCACCAGGCGCATCGGCCGGGGGTCTGGCCGCGGCTTGGCGGCCGCTGTGCGGCCCTCGGCCGGACGGGCCGCGACCGGACGGACCATGATCGGACGGGCCATCGGCACCCGGCCCGGGGGAAGGCGCTGGGGCAAGTCGGGGCGCATCGGTCGATCAGCCACCGTCGTCGTCCCCACCTTCGTTCTCGCTCCCGCTCGACTTGCGCGCCTGCTTGTGGACCACGATCGTCGTCGGCTCGGGGGCCACCAGGTAGACGGTGTCGACCTGGACGAGCGGCGGTTGCGGGGCGGCCGCGACCTGCGTTTCGGACGTCGCCGTCGCGGTGGCGGCGGGTGCGCCCGGGTGGGGCGCCAGACCGGCCAGGGACAGAGCGCCGGCAAGCCCGAACGAGGCCGCCAGCGAGGCGACGAACAGGCCGATGCGGAAGACCATGGCGGGAACCTCGTGCTTGATGTCTGCCCCGAGGTTCGGGCAGGCGCATCGGCTCGCGCTGTGCCCAGGATGTGAAGCTTCACAGGAAGGCGCTGCGGCCCTCGACCCGGCTGCGGATGGGCCGCAGAATGCGGGCATGCGCATCCTCGTGGTCGAAGACGAACCAAAGCTGGCCGCTCTGATCCGGCGCGTCCTGACCGCCGAACACCACGTCGTCGACGTGGCCGCGGACGGCGTGACGGCGGTCGGCTTCGCCGAACACTCGCCCTACGACGTGATGATCCTCGACCGGATGCTGCCCGACATCGACGGGTTGGCGGTGCTCCGGCTGCTGCGCACCAAGGGCATCCGGACACCGACCCTGATGCTCACGGCGCTCGGCTCTGTCGAGCATCGCGTCGCCGGCCTCGATTCCGGCGCCGACGACTACCTGGCCAAGCCGTTCGCGTTCGCCGAGTTGCTGGCCCGCGTCCGCGCCCTCGCCCGGCGGGCCGGGGAGCCGACCGAGGGTCGTCTCGCGGCCGGCGACCTCGAACTGGACCAGCTCCGCCACGTGGCCCGGGTCGGCGAGCGAGTGGTGGACCTCTCGGCCAAGGAATTCGCCCTGCTCGGCTTCTTCCTGCGTCACGCCGGCCAGGTCCTGACCCGCCAGCAGATCCTCGACGGCGTCTGGGGGGCCGAGCCTGACGTCTATTCCAATGTCGTCGACATGTACGTCCACTACCTGCGCCGCAAGCTCGGCGAGCTGGGCAGGGCCGACCTGTTGCGGACGATCCGCGGCGTGGGCTACGTCCTGCGCAGCGAGGCCTGACCGGCCGTGCCGACGGCTACCTCGCGCCTGCTGGCCGCGACGCGGCGGCGACTCTTCCTGGGCACGTTCGGCATGGTCGCCCTGCTCGTCATCGGCGTCAGCATCACCGGCGCGATCGCCGGTACGCGGGCGCTCGACGCGGACGTCGACCGGGAGCTCGGGAACGCCGCCGCAGGGATCATCGCCCACCTCGACGGTGAGCTGCCGGCCCAGCAGGAGGCCCCCGAGACGGACGAAACGCTGGCGGCATCGGACACGTTCGTGCTCTACCTCGACCCTGATGGCGCCGTCCTGGCC
>JBIOIE010000168.1:0-3749 GCA_044449605.1 Candidatus Limnocylindrales bacterium
AGAATCGAAAGCCCCGCTCGTCCAGCGGACGAACGGGGTCGTGGTACCACCTGCTGGTTCGGCCGCGGCGACCGCCGGTCATCCCGGTGGCCTCGAGGGCCGCGGCCCTCTCGGCGCGCTATCGGGCGCCACCCGTCACGGCTCGCGAGCGACCTTCGCGCGTCCCTGCCGCCGCGGGCTCGCAGCCCATGACCCGCGGTCTCTGCCGGCCGTCCGGCGCGCTACTCTTCCCGGTCCTCGCCGTGAGGGCCGGAGTCTAGCACGGGGCGCGTCAGGGACGGATCCAGAAGACGCTGCGGTCGCCGCCGGCACCGGTCCCACCCGTCCGTCCCGCGATGACCGATACGTCGCCCGTGACTGCCAGGGAGTCTCCAATGACGCCCGCTCCGCCCTCGACCCGCGCCTCCTGCCATCCGACACCATCGAGAGAGTTCCAGATCGCGAGGTCCGCTGGCCCCATGCCGAGGACGACGAACCCATCGGACAGCACGTAGAGCCGGACCGGGTTCTGGGGGAAGAGAGCAGGAGCTGTTTCGCGCGTACTTGTCCCTGTCCTCGTCCATGTCGCACCGGCGTCGGTCGAAACCCAGGCGCCGATGGCGGACCACGGGTCACTGGCGCCCTCCCCCGGCCCTGGCACCGCCCCGAGGGCGACGGCACGGCGGCCTCGCGCAGCCACCGCGAGCATCCTGGCGTTGGCGTCCGAATCGTCCGGGAAGGTGGCCGCCCGCCAGGACCAGCCGTCGACGGAGGTCCACGCGGCCGCGACCGTGCCCGCGCCTCCGACCGCCACGAAGCCCAGATCGGTCGCGGTGACATCGGCGACGATCTGCCCTCCCGGCTCCCCAGGCGAGGCGGCCGTCCAAGTGATCCCATCGTGGCTGCCGGCCACCGCACCGTTGCCGAGAACCACCACGATCGTGGTCGAACTGGCCGCGACACGCTCGAGGACGTCCGGCTCCAAAGCAGGTTGGGTCGGCACCCGCTGCCAGGTGGCGCCGTCGGGAGAACTCCATATCGCTCCGGGGCCCTGCTCGTCCCACCCGACGGCGATGAGCCCGCCGCCAAACCGCGTGATCGCTTCGACCTGCGAGTACATCGCCGCGGGCAATGGACCCGACGCGGTCCAGCTCAGACCATCGCCCGAGTGCAGGACGACGGGCGCCTGGCTGTCCAAGGCGGACTGGATGGCCACGAACGTGCCGTCGGGAGCGACCCCGACGACGGTATGGCTCGCCCCGTCGATGTGGAGCACTGGCGCGTCAGGCACTCGTCTCCAGCTCATCGAGATCGCGCTCGGCAACGGCGTCGATGTCGCGGTCGAGGTGGGGGACGCGGTCGGTGTCGGTGACGGCGGCGGGGTCGGCGAAGCCGTCGGGGCCGGCGCGCTCGTACAGGAGGCCAAGGCCAGGAAGCCGATGATCAAGATCGGTCGACGCACACGACACCCCCAGTCATTGCGGACGCTCGACAGCATGACGTTCGGCGATGGGCTCGAGTGCCACGCTAAAGCCGTCGACACGCCCCGCCCTTCTGTCCTCTATCACATATCACAGCCTTCACCGCCGATTCTCATGGTCCGCCAATAAACGGTCGATACCGTTCGGGCATGGACACCAACCCGCAACCGCCGCGATATGGGCGGACCGCGCCTGTCAGACCCGGTCTCGCCGTCCGGCCGTCGGCGCCCCTTACCTCCTCGAAGCCGCCCTTGAGAGTCCGGCCTGCCGATCCCCGCCCCTTCCTGGCCCGACTCCGGCGCAGGGCGGCCGCGGCGGCCCTCGTCGGCTTCGGAGCCTTCTTCGGCTTGGCCGCCGTCAACGTCGTTGGCGTCACGGCCCATACCACCCCCCAGGCCAGGCCCGTGGCCGGAAGGCCGAGCGTGACCGCGGCGCCGACCCTCGCGCCGGGTGACTTCTTTGGCGCGCCGGGTGGCAGCGGCGCCGGCTCCGGATCCGGCCAGGCGTTCGCCCCCGTCCTCCAGCCCCCGCTCATCGCGGGCGGCGGCGGCCCGATGCTTTCGAGCGGTGGCTCCTAGCGCCGTGATCGTGCCGGCCGAGCGCTCGGCCCTGGCGGTCGAAGGGCTCACCACCCCTGGCGAGATGTTCCGCCACGTCTTCGCGTCGATGGGCACGCAGGTCTCCCTGCTGCTGCCGAGCGACCGCGCATCGGAGGCCACGGCCATCGAGGACCTCTTCGGGGCATGGGACGCGGCCTGCACCCGCTTCGACCCGGGCAGCGAGCTGAGCCGGCTGAATGCGGCGGGCGGCCGGTCCCGCGCCGTTAACCACCTGCTCTTCGAGGTGCTGTGGACCGCCCGCCAGGCGGCGGAGGCGACCGACGGGCTCTTCGACCCGACGCTCCTGCGCTCGCTCGAGGCCGCCGGCTACGACCGGGACTTCACGCTGCTCGTCGACGATCCCAGCACCGAGGCACCCGAAGGCCCGCTTCCTCCCACGGGGGGCTGGCGCCGCCTCGAGCTTGACCGCGAACGCATGACCGCCCGTATGCCGGCGGGCGTTGGTCTCGACCTCGGCGGGCTGGCCAAGGGCATGGCCGTCGACGCCGCGATCGCGTACCTCGTGACGCGTGGCGTGAACGTGGCGGCGGTCGACGCGGGTGGGGATCTGGCCGTACTCGGTCGCCCGCCTGGCCACGACGCCTGGCCCATCGCGGTCGAGGCGCCGGACGGGACCCGCACCGTGTCCCTTGCCGCGGGCGCGCTGGCGACTTCGAGCATCGCCCGCCGCCGCTGGCGCCAGGCCGGTGCCGTTCGCCACCACCTCATCGATCCTCGCACGGGCGCGCCCTCGACGGTCGCGCTCTGGTCGGTCTCGGTCGCCGCGGCAACCTGCGCGCAGGCGGAGGTCGGGGCCAAGGCCGTGTTCCTGCTCGGCCTCGAGGCCGGCTCGCGGTTTCTGGCCGCTCACGGCCTGACAGGGCTGTTCCTGCTCCCGGACGGGAGCGATCAGCATGCCGGCGCCTGGGCATCGTCATGACCACTTCGACCCTGACCTGGGAGATCGCACGGGCCGGTGGGTTCGCGGCTTATGGCCTCCTCACCGCCTCGGTCGCGATCGGCCTGATCGTCAGCCTGAAGTGGCGCTCGCCGCTCTGGACGCGGTTCGTCAACACCGAACTGCATCGCTTCGTGACCCTTCTCGCCCTCGTCTTCACCGGCATCCACACCCTCGCCGTTGTCATCGATCCGTTCATCCGCTTCACGCCGGCCGAGGTCCTGGTGCCCCTGCTCAGCCACTACCGGCCGTTGTGGCTGGCCGCGGGCATCGTTGGCACGTACCTGGTCATGGCGGTCTATGCCAGCGAGTGGATCCGGCCGCACATCGGGTACGCCTGGTGGCGCCGGTTCCACTACCTGGCCTTCGTGGCCTTCGCGCTCTCGTTGATCCACGGCCTGGCCATGGGCAGCGACAGCCGCACGCCCTGGGCCATCGGCGTGTATGCGGCGAGCGCGGTCCTGGTCGGCGCGCTCTTCGCCGTCAGAGCCATCCCGCCGAGCGGCGAGCGGGCGCATCCGCTCGTCGCCGGGATCGCCGCAAGCGCCCTCATCCTCGGGGCGTTATGGGCCTGGCGAGGGCCGCTCCAGCCCGGCTGGAACGCGATCGCCAACAACGGCAACGGCTCCGGCGGGGCGGTGGCTGTCGCGGCCGCAGCCGATGCGACACCATCGCCGTCGCCCCAAGCTTCGGCGTCGCCCGACCCCTCCCCCGTCCCGGCGCAGGCCGTCT
>JBIOIE010000169.1:0-3712 GCA_044449605.1 Candidatus Limnocylindrales bacterium
AGCAGGCGCCCCTGGCGACGGTAGAGCCGGATGAGGGCGTCGAGGACGTCGCCCAGGCCGGCGGGCCGGCCGGGCACGGGACCAGGGCGGGGCGAGTCGCCGTCGACGCTCATCAGGGCTGCCCATCGTAGCCCGAGCCGGGCGGCCGGAGCACGCGATGGGAGAGAACCTCGCGATGACCCTCGGCCGCCAGCTGGGCCGCCGCGATCGCACCGAGGCCGCGGGGCGCTGCCACGTCGCCAACGCCGGCGAGGAAGCGGAGCCGAACTGACGCTCCCGCCCGGGCCGCCACGGTCCGGATCTGCCACCGCCCGAGCCCCAGAGTTTGTCGCACGCTCGGGGTTGCCCGTATCCTTGCCGGACTGGCGGAGTAGCTCAGTGGTAGAGCAGGGGACTCATAAGCCCTTGGTCGGTGGTTCGAATCCGCCCTCCGCTACCACCCCCGTGACGCCCATCCAGCTGGCCCCAGCCCACGGATCCATGGGTGAAGAGCGCGCCGACTTATACTGGCGCGGACCTCGCCCCCATGCCCAGGGCAGTGGCGACGGCACCCGGAGGCACGAACACCTTGAACAACCGGTTCCTCAGGAGCGGCGTCTTCACCCTCGTCCTGGTGGTGGGCATCGCCGCGGTCCTGTACATGTTCCTCTTCCCCAAGAACGACACGACGACGATCCCTTACAGCGGCGGCTCGACCTCGTTCCTGGCCGCCGTGAGCGCCGGCGAGGTCAAGAGCGTCGACCAGCAGGGCAACGCTCTGACCATCACCTACAAGGAGATCGACCCGGCGACGGGCAAGAACCTGGTCAAGACCAGCCAGGTCCCGGGCCAGCTGGGCGAGGGCCTCCAGGCCGACATCGCCCGCGTCTGCGCCGAGCCGGGGGCGACCTGCGACTCGGCCATGCTCATCAGCGCCACGGCGCCGGACAGCTCCGGCCAGTTGCTGAGCATCCTCCTGACCACCGCGCTGCCCGTCCTCATCATCGGCGGCATCCTCTTCTTCATGTTCCGCCAGGCGCAGGGCACCAACAACCAGGCCCTCAGCTTCGGCAAGAGCCGGGCCCGGATGTTCCTGGGCAACAAGACCGTGGTCACTTTCAACGACGTGGCCGGGGTCGACGAGGCCAAGACCGAGCTCCAGGAGATCGTCGAGTTCCTGAAGTACCCCGAGAAGTTCAACTCGCTCGGGGCGCGCATCCCGCGTGGCGTGCTCCTGGTGGGCCCGCCCGGCACCGGCAAGACCCTCCTCGCCCGGGCCGTGGCCGGGGAGGCCGGGGTGCCCTTCTTCAGCATCTCGGGCTCCGAGTTCGTGGAGATGTTCGTGGGCGTCGGCGCCAGCCGCGTGCGCGACCTCTTCGACCAGGCCAAGCGGAACAGCCCCTGCATCGTCTTCGTCGATGAGATCGACGCGGTCGGCCGCCAGCGCGGCGCGGGCCTCGGCGGCTCGCACGACGAGCGCGAACAGACCCTCAACCAGATCCTCGTCGAGATGGACGGCTTCGATACGAACACGAACGTCATCGTGGTGGCCGCCACGAACCGCCCCGATGTGCTCGACCCGGCGCTGCTGCGCCCCGGGCGGTTCGACCGCCAGGTCATCCTCGATCGGCCCGACATGCGCGGGCGCCTGGAGATCCTCAAGGTCCACAGCAAGGGCAAGCCGCTCGACAAGACGGTCGACCTTCAGCTCATCGCCCGCCAGTCGCCCGGCTTCTCCGGGGCGGACCTGGCCAACCTCGTCAACGAGGCGGCCATCCTCGCCGCCCGGCGCAACAAGAAGGTCATCGACACCGACGAGCTGAGCGAGGCCCTCGAGCGGGTCGTGGCCGGACCGGAGCGCAAGAGCCGCATCATCAGCGACGCCGAGAAGCAGATCATCGCCTTCCACGAAGGCGGCCACGCCGTCGTGCAGCGCATCCTGCCCAAGTGCGACCCGGTGGCCAAGGTCAGCATCATCAGCCGCGGCCTGGCCCTCGGCTACACGATGGGCCTGCCCACCGAGGACCGCTACCTGCAGAGCAAGTCCGAGTTCGAGGACAAGATCGCGGGCATGCTTGGCGGCAACGCCGCCGAGCGGCTGATCTTCGGCGACACCACCACCGGCGCCTCGAACGACATCGAAAAGGCGACCACCCTGGCCCGCCGGATGGTCACCGAGTTCGGGATGTCCGAGAAGCTCGGACCGCTCGCCTTCGGGCGGCGCGACGAGCTGGTCTTCCTGGGCCGTGAGATCGGCGAGCAGCGCAACTACTCGGACGATGTCGCCCGCCAGATCGACGAAGAGGTGCGCACGATCATCGACCGCGGCTATGCCCGGGCGAGCGAAGTGCTGACCCAATACCGCGACCGGCTGACGGCGCTGGCCGACCGGCTCATCGCCGAGGAGACGGTGGAAAGCGACGAGTTCGAGAAGCTCTTCGCCGATCTGCCCGATCCGCGCCGCGAGCCGGGCTCCAGTCCGACCCCCAAGCCGCTCGGCGGCGCCCGGCCGGCCGGCAAGGCCAAGGCGGCCGGTGCCGGCGCGGCGGTCCCCAAGCCGTCTCCCCAGCCGGCCTGATCGTCGCCTACGTGGTGCTGCCGGACGGCTTCGCCGACCTCGACGCCTACCTCCAACAGAACGCGTCGGCCCGTTTGGCCGACTTTCTGGATCTGCTGCGTATCCCCAGCATCTCGGCCCTGCCCGAGCATGACGGGGATTGCCGCAGCGCCGCGACCTGGATCGCCGAGCGCCTCGAGCAGGCTGGCCTGGAGCACGTCGACGTCTCCGAGACGAGCGGACATCCCGTCGTCTACGCCGACTGGCTCCATGCCGACGGTGCGCCGACGGCGGTCGTGTACGCCCATTACGACGTCCAGCCCGCGGACCCGCTCGACGAGTGGGTCAAGCCGCCGTTCGACCCGCGCGTCGAGGACGGCCACGTCTACGCGCGCGGCGCCGCGGACGACAAGAGCCACGTGCACATGCTCATCTCGGCCGCCCAGGCCTGGCTGGCGGTTCGTGGCCGGCTGCCCATCAACCTGCGCTTCGTCTTCGAGGGCGACGAGGAATCCGGTTCCGAGGCCCTCGACCAGTGGCTGGCCGCCAACCGCGATCGTGTCGCGGCCGACCTGGCCGTGATCAGCGACACCGGCTTCTTCGAGGGCAACCTGCCGGCCATCACGACCGGCTTGCGGGGCATGATGTACGCCCAGCTGGACGTTGTCGGCTCCCGCTCTGACCTCCACTCGGGTGGCTTCGGCGGTTCGGTCCGCAACCCGGCTCATGTGCTCGCCGAGATCATCGCCGGCCTCCACGACCGGGAGGGCCGGGTCGACGTGCCCGGCTTCTACGACGACGTCCGCCTGCCCACCGTCAAGGAGCGCGCCGAGACGGCCCAGCTGCCCTTCGACGAGGCGGACTACATGGCCTCGATCGGCGTTGATGCGCTGTTCGGCGAGGCCGGCTACACGACGCTCGAGCGGCGGGGCATCCGGCCGACCCTCGACGTGTGCGGCCTGTGGGGCGGTTTCCAGGGCGAAGGCTCGAAGACGATCATCCCGGCCTCTGCGCACGCCAAGATCAGCTGCCGCCTCGTCCCCGCCCAGGTCCCCGAGCGAATCTTCGCCCGGGTCCGCGACCGGATCATGGCCCTCGCGCCGGCCGGGGTCGAGGTCAGCGTGACGTTCCTCAACGGTGGCATGCCCAGCCTGACGCCGACCGACAACCCGGCCA
>JBIOIE010000170.1:0-3702 GCA_044449605.1 Candidatus Limnocylindrales bacterium
ATCCCCTCGGGGCACCTCCGCCTGCGGATCGTCGCGGTACGCTGAGCGGCCGGCATGACCATCCGCTGTCGCATCGCCCCCAGCCCCACCGGGCCGCTCCACATCGGCACCGCGCGGACGGCCCTCTTCAACTTCCTGTTCGCCCGCCATGTGGGCGGCACCTTCGTGTTGCGTGTCGAGGACACCGACGTGGCGCGCTCGACCCTGGGATACGAGCGCGACATCCTCGACGGGTTGCACTGGCTGGGCATCGACTGGGACGAGGGGCCGGAAGTCGCCGGCGAGCCCGCGCGCGGCCCCTACGGACCGTACCGCCAGATGCAGCGTCTGCCCCTCTACGCCGAAGCGGCCGAGCGCCTTCTGAAGGCGGACAAGGCCTATCCCTGCTACTGCACTGTGGAGGAGCTGGCGGCCGACCGCGCGGCAGCCGAAGCCGCCCATCGCGCTCCCCGCTATGCCGGGCGATGTGCTCATCTGAGCGCCGCCGAGCGGCGCTCACGGGAGGCCGCCGGGCTCAAGCCGGCGATCCGCTTCCGGGTCGGGGAGGGCACCGTCGCCTTCGACGACCTGGTCCGGGGCCGGGTGGAGTTCGAGGTCGCCGCGCTCGGCGGCGATCTCGTCATCGTCCGCTCGGACGGCACGCCGCTCTACCACTTCACCGTCGTCGTCGACGACGCTGCGATGGCGATGACCCACATCATCCGGGGCGAGGACCACCTCTCGAACACGCCCAAGCACATCCTCCTCTTCCGGGCCCTCGGCGCCGACGTGCCCGACTTCGCCCACCTGCCGCTCATCCTCAACCCCGACCGCACGAAGATGAGCAAGCGCAAGAGCCAGACCGCGATCGCCGACTACATCGCCCAGGGCTTCGTGCGCGAGGCGATCGTCAACTTCCTGGCCCTGCTGGGCTGGTCGAGCGGGACCGAGGAGGAGATCTTCGGGCTCGATGACCTGGTCGCCCGCTTCGAGCTGTCGCGTGTCCAGCAGGCTGGCGCCGTCTTCGACCGTGAGCGGCTGGAGTGGCTGGACGGTCAGTGGATCCGGCGCCTGAGCCCGGATGAGCTGGTGGCGCGGCTGGCCCCGTTCCTCGAGGCCGCCCTCGTCGTGAAGCGTGCCGAGGGTGCCGTCGTGCGCGATCCGACGGAGGAGCAGCTGCGCTCGCTCGTGCCCCTCGTCCGGGAGCGCCTGCCGGTCCTGGGGGCGATCGGCGATCTCGTCGACTTCCTGTTCGTCGAGGACCTCACGATCGAGCCCTCGGTGGTCGTGCCCAAGCGCTGGGACGCCGCCCAGACGACGACGGCTCTCGAGGAGGCGCGGCGCGTGATCGCCGACGTCGGTGCCGTGGCCTTCGAGGCGGACGAGCTGGAGCCGCCCCTCCGGGCCCTCTGCGCGGCGCGCGACTGGAAGGCCGGCGACCTCTTCATGGCCATCCGCGTGGCGGTCACGGGGCGGACCGCCGCGCCGCCGCTCTTCGACACGCTCGTGGCCCTCGGCTACGAGCGGACGTTGGCCCGCCTCGACGTGGCCCGGGAGGCCCTGACCGCCCTGGTCTAGCGGCCAGATAGGGGCCATTGGACCCTCGCGGGCCCATCCCGCGGAGCGCAACCTGCGCGCAAGCCGCGACGGAGGCCTTGTTTGGCGTTCGCCGGGCAGCGCAAGGAGACCGAGCCATGACTCGCGTCCTGGTCGTCCATCACGACATCGACATCGCCGACGCCGAGACCGATGCCCTCCGCCGGGCGGGTTACGAAGTCGAGCAGTGCTGGGGCCCGACGTACCACTCCTGCCCGGTCATGCGCGGCGAGCTGTGCGCCGCCGCCGACCACGCCGACGTGCTCCTCTACGACGTCTGGGCGACCGGCGAGAGCGACGGCGGGCGCGGCCTGGTGGCCGGCCTGCGTGACATCTACCCCGACAAACCGGTCGTGCTCGCGGCGGCGGGCATGGAGCTGGACTGGGTCGAGACCGAGGGCGCCCACCGGGTCGTGCCGCTCGTCGGCAACCCGACGGGAGCCCGGCTGGTCGAGGCCGTGGAACGGGCTACGGCCCCGCAGCCGGCGGCGACGGCCGGAAGCTAGCAGGACGGTCCAGCCACGGCGGAGATGACCGCCGGATGCGCGACGCGGCCGCGCTCGGAAGGCTGTTGACCGGCCGTTCATACGGGGGTAACGCAGGGCCCTGACGATGGCGACGGACTACGCGCCCGGGCATCCTGAACCTCCTCCAGGTCCCCTCCCGGGTGTCCCCCCTCGAAGGCTCGGCCACCTCCTGGCCGAGCCTTCGGCTCGTCTGCGCCCCCGGCCGATGGGTGTCGATTTGACCTGGCGATGACGCCCCGTTCATGGGGCCGGCGCACCATCGCCCCATGAGCAGGTCCGGAGCCCTCGGCAGCGCAGCGCCGCCCACCGTTGCGGGGGGCGACCACGCGATCTCCTCGCCCGAGCAACGTCTCCGCTCGGACGCGCTGCTCGTGGAGTGGCTGATGGCCTACCCGTCTCGCCGGCCGGGCCGGTGGGCCGCGCCGGGCTTCCGGCGCCAGGTCGAGCTCGTGCTGCACCACCTCGAGCCGATCCGATCGGTCGCGCTGCTGGCCTCGAGTTTCGAGCGTGAGGGGGCCCGGTCCGCCTGGCCCGCCGCGTCGTTGCCCCGGCGACACGACGGCGCCGCCCTGGGGGACGTCGACTCGCCGCTCGAGATGGCCTACGTCATCCGCTGGATCGAACTGACCTCCGGGGTGCGCGTCGAGATCTGGGCCTGAAGCCCATCTCCGGCCGGGTCCGGGCCTCGAACCACACCGGCAGCTGGGCCAGAAGCCGCGGCGGTACCATCCCCCGGATGACCCCGCGACGCCATCTGCTGGCCCTCGATCAGGGCACGTCCAGTTCGCGGGCGATCGTCTTCGACGAGGGGGCGCGACCGGTCGGCTCGGCCCAGCACGAGGTCGCCGCGACGTACCCCCAGCCGGGCTGGGTCGAGCAGGACGCCGAGGCGCTGTGGACGACCCAGCTGGCCGCGGCGCGCGAGGCGCTGACGGCCGCGGGGATCGGGGCCACGGACCTGGCCGCCATCGGCATCGCCAACCAGCGCGAGACGACCGTGGCCTGGGACCGGGCAGGCCGGCCCCTGGCGCCGGCGATCGTCTGGCAGGACCGCCGGACGGCCGATCGCTGCGCGCAGCTCCGGGCGGATGGCGTCGAGGGGGCGGTGCGTGGACGCACCGGGCTCCTCCTCGATCCCTACTTCAGCGCGACGAAGATGGCCTGGCTGCTCGAGGCCCTGCCCGACGGCGCCAGCCGGGCCGCCGCCGGCGAGATCCACCTCGGGACTGTCGACGCCTGGCTGGCCTGGCGGCTGACCGGCGGGCGCACGTTCGCCACGGATGCCTCGAACGCGAGCCGGACGATGCTCCTGGACCTGGACCGGCGCGCCTGGTCGCCCGCCCAGCTGGACCTCTTCGACGTCCCGCGCGCCGCGCTTCCCGAGGTTCGCGCCACGGACGCTGACTTCGGGGCCTCCGAGGCCGGCCTGCTCGGGGCGGAGGTGCCCATCCGGGCCATGGTCGGCGACCAGCAGGGGGCGCTCTTCGGCGGCCTCTGCCTCAGCCCCGGCACCGCCAAGAACACCTACGGCACGGGCTGCTTCCTGCTCGAGACGACGGGCGCCACGCCGCCGGAGCCGCCCCAGGGCCTGCTGGCCACG